>DAIOWA010000011.1:0-13093 GCA_036758705.1 Pyrinomonadaceae bacterium
CTGAGGGCACTGCCTTCGGGGGGCTTCCGAAATTCATCAGGTCCTGATGGATTTGAAAGATCAAAACATCGAGGTTTATTCGGTTTGGGTGCCGATCCTCCCGTCGGATTTTGAACTGACCGTCGGGCGGGCCACCAAATCGCTCCCCGACCCGCGCGTTCATCACTACTGGGACGGCGGCGGCGAACTGGTCAGAGGCTATGCTCCCGTCTTAGGGATCGACGATCAGGCTTGGGACGTATATCTGCTTTACGATAAGAACGCGGAGTGGATAGATGCACCGCCGAAGCCTATCTACTGGCAGGAACAATTAGGCATATCGGAAGAAACGAAGTTGGACGGTGCGAGACTTACAGCCGAGATCAATAAACTGCTGAAATAGGTTTGTGGGGACGAATGAGAACAGCCCAAAAGATCGCAAGCATACTCATCATCGCCCTCGGTCTCCTTCATTGCTCCTTCACGTTCCGAAACTACTACGGTATTTCGTATGAGGCGGCGTGGTTCCTGGGGACCGGCGTCGCGATCGTGCTGGCGGGGTTCTTGAATATTGCTCTCCTCCGCACCGGAGCGCGGGACGTGGTTATCTGGACGATGGCCCTCATCGCGAACGTGTTTTTTCTGCTCGGGTTCGCCGCCTCGTCGTACATGATGCGGCAGCCGCAGGTGTTCGTGGAGGCCGCACTGTTCCTCACCGCAACGACCTACTGCTTCGTGGTCAAACCGGCTGAATCTAGGAATTGGTAACGCTGCTGTTCCTGCCCGATGAAACAGCGAGCCACCTCGACGAGCGAGAACTCGGCCCCGATCAGGAATGGTTGCTGCTGTCCTTGTGACACGAAATGCAAGGATGGTAACTCCGTATGAAGTGATCGGGATCACTCTTATCCCATTGAAGTAGGGGCGACTTTGTTCGCCCCTAATCTTTTGGAGCGCCTCCCGGCTGAAGAAAGGGCGCTTCACCTTTTCGGTCTCACTGATACCAAGGCCGCCATCGCACTCCGCGCGAAAGCCCACGTAAATCGGGATACTAAAGCGTGTCCGACTAGAGGCTTCGCTGGAGAACCATAAATGGGCTTGACTCTATACGCGACTACAGGGTTTATCATTGAATGGTAACCAGAATTGCGCTGGGAATTTGTGTAACAGGGGGACAAAAAACAATGGCGATAAGGAATAACACGGCGACAACGATCGTTGGTCGCACTAATCGGCTTTCGCCCCGGACTTCGATGAAGATCGGTGAGGTTTCACAGGAATCGGGGGTAGGCGTCGAGGCCTTGAGATTCTACGAGCGCAGCGGGCTTCTGGGGAGACCCGCACGTTCGCGGAGCGGTTACCGGCTTTACGACGAAGCGGTGCTGGAGCGCCTCGCGTTCATCAGGAAGGCGCAATTCCTCGGTTTCTCGCTCGACGAGATCCGGCACATCATCAGCGACGCCGAGAAGGGCGCGAGCCCGTGCGACAACGTCCGGGGGATCGTGCGTCGGCGCCTCGCGGAGGTATCCGAACGGATCAAGGAGTTGCAGCGGCACCACCGCGAGCTCACTCGCACCTTGGAGGAGTGGGACGAGGTCGGGCGCGCGCCGGGCAATATCTGCGGCTTGATCGAGACGACGGAGATGCAAAATCCCTCCCCGGCCGCTGGGCGCGTGGTGCAGAAAAAGCTGAGAAAAAATGGGCTGTAAATATTTTTCCGATTTTCGAAAGAAAACACTTGACACTGTATTCGACTACAGAGAATAGACTTTATCTATAGGGCGATTTTCCCCGAAATTATTACTGAGATCAGCGAGGTATCAAAAATGAATGCAGTTAACGAAACAATGAGCGATCCCCAAAAGAATGACAATAGTTTCACGACGGTGACGGCCCCGGAAATCGTCTGCGGCGGGTGTGCGAGTTCGATCACGAAAGCCTTCGCGGACGTCGAGGGCGTGTCCGCGGTCGAGGTGGACGTGCCGACGAAAAGGGTGACGGTGCATCACGACGAGGAGACCTCCCGTGAAAAAATCGTCCAGGTGCTCGACCGCGCCGGTTATTCGGCGGAGTGAGCGTACTTGATCGCGGTGCTGGTGGATCCGCGGGTGAACAGGAGGAATAAATGATTACGACGAAAACGGTCGATCCGGTGTGCGGGATGGAGATCGATCCTTCGACTGCGGCAGGACGGAGCGAGTACGGGGGCGAAACGTTCAACTTCTGCTCCCCCTCCTGCAAGGAGAAATTCGACGCGACCCCGGAAGAATTCGCGGGTGCGAAGGCGGTCGAGAGCGCAAGCGGTAACAAGGAAGTTAGCAATGGGTTGACCACCAAACAAGCCACGGACGGAACGCACAACGACCATTCGCTTCCGGATGGTACGGGCGAACGGGTCGACCTGCCGATCACGGGGATGACCTGCGCCGCGTGTGCCAACCGGATCGAAAAACAGCTGAAAAAACAGCCGGGAGTGGACGCGTGCTCGGTCAATTTCGCCACCGCGAAAGCGACCGTCAAGTACGACCCCGGCAAAACCAACGTCGCGGCCCTGGTGCAGACCGTCAAGGACACCGGCTACGACACGGCGGGAACGGCGCGGGCCGAATTCGTAGTGGACGATTCGGCGAGACCGTCCGGCTCGGGCACCCCGCTCGAGGGTCATTTGATGAAACGGAACGGTGTCGTGAAGGCCGCCTTCAATCTCGCGGACCAAACCGTCGCGGTTGAGTATCTTCCGAATTCAGTTGATGTGAAACAGATTCGTGCGGCCATTGAAGATTTCGGTTACAACGTTCGCGAAGTCTCCGGAATTTCCGATTCGGCCGAGGATTCGCTCGAACACGCTCACGCCGCCGAGTATTCCGACTTAAAGCGAAAGTTTCTGGTCGCCGCCGTTTTGTCACTGCCGATACTGGTGATCGTCATGTCCCACGGGCGTATCGAGTTGTTCAATTTCCGCGGCGTGAACTGGCTTCAGCTCGTTCTTGCGACGCCGGTCGTTTTTTATTCTGGCTGGCAGTTCTACCGCGGAGCATGGGCGGCGTTTCGGCACCGTGCCGCGGACATGAACACGCTCATCGCCGTCGGCACCGGCACCGCATATATTTACTCGGTACTCGCGACGCTGTTTCCTTCGTTTTTCGCCAACGCCGTCGGGCAGACTATGAACATGCCGGGGATGGAAGGTACGCCAACCGTGCCGGTCTATTTTGAAGCGGCCAGCGTTATTATTGCCCTTATCGTATTGGGGAGACTGCTGGAGGCGAGAGCGAAGGGGCAAACGGGCGCGGCGATAAAGAAACTTGTCGGCCTGCAGGCGAAAACGGCCCGCGTGATCCGCGACGGGCGCGAGATCGAGATCGAGACCGAGGAGGTCGTCCCGGACGACATCGTCCTGGTGCGCCCGGGAGACAAGATACCCGTCGACGGCGTGGTGACGGAAGGTTCGTCGGCGGTTGACGAGTCGATGCTCACGGGCGAGTCGATCCCGGTCGAGAAGAAAGTCGGGGACGAGATCTTCGGCGCCACGATCAACAAAACCGGAGCCTTCTCGTTCCGGGCGACGAAGGTCGGCAAGGACACCGCCCTGCAGCAGATCGTCCGGCTGGTGCAGGACGCGCAAGGGTCCAAGCCGCCGATCGCGAAACTCGCCGATACGATCAGCGGGATATTCACCCCGATCGTGATCTCCGTAGCGATCGCGACGTTCGTGGTGTGGTTCGTCGCCGCGACGCCGGAGGTGCGGTTCACGATGGCGTTGGTGAATTTCGTCTCGGTGCTGATCATCGCCTGCCCGTGCGCGCTCGGGCTCGCGACCCCGACGGCGATCATGGTCGGGACGGGTCGCGGCGCGGAGAACGGCATATTGATCAAGGGCGGCGACAGCCTGGAGACGGCCCACAAGCTCGACACAATCGTCCTCGACAAGACCGGCACCATCACCAAGGGCGAACCGGCTCTCACTGATGTCGTCGCGGCGGACGGTTTCGCGGAGAACGATTTCCTGAAGATCGTTGCGTCGGCCGAAAGGCAAAGCGAACATCCCCTGGCCGCCGCAATCGTGCGCGGCGCAGAGGAACGCGGGTTGAATTTTGCCAAACCGGAAAGCTTCAACGCCCTCGAAGGGCGCGGAATCGAATCGCGCGTCGCGGGTAAGGATCTTCTTCTCGGGAACGTGCGCCTGATGAACGAGCGGAAAATCGAACTGGGAGGCGCGGAAACGACGGCGGAGAGGCTTGCAACGGAGGGCAAAACGCCGATGTTCGCGGCGATCGACGGCAAGTTCGCCGGCGTGGTCGCGGTCGCCGACACGATCAAACCGGAGTCCGCGGATGCGATCGCATCGCTGCAAAAGTTGGGACTCGAAGTCGTGATGATCACCGGCGATAACCGCAGAACGGCGGAAGCGGTCGCGGGGCAGGTCGGGATCAAACGCGTGCTCGCTGAGGTGCTGCCGGAAGGCAAATCGGGCGAGATCAAACGCCTGCAGAGTGAAAAGAAACTGGTAGGGATGGTCGGGGACGGCATCAACGACGCCCCCGCTCTCGCGCAGGCGGACGTTGGGATCGCCATAGGCACCGGAACGGATGTCGCGATCGAGGCGAGCGACATCACGCTTATCAAGGGGGATTTACGCGGGGTGGTGACCGCGATCGGGTTGTCGAAGGCGACGATCCGTTCGGTGAAGCAGAATCTGTTCTGGGCGTTCATCTACAACGTGATCGGGATCCCCATCGCGGCGGGCCTGCTTTACCCGCTTACGGGCTGGTTGCTCTCGCCGATCATCGCTTCGGCGGCGATGTCGCTTTCGTCGGTGTCGGTGGTGGCGAACAGCTTGCGCCTGCGCAAATTCGGCGGGCCGGTGGTCGGCTAACGAATAGGAGGACTTATATGGACACAATGGAGATTGTCGTGATTGTGGGCGGCGTCGCTCTGATCGGTTTGACGCTGTGGTACTTCTTCGGCGAGCGCGAAAAGGTCGCCGCCGAAACCAACGAAACGGGCGTGCAGGAGATCAAGGTGACGGTGAAGGGCGGATACGCCCCTGACGTGATCGTGGTCAAGAAAGATGTGCCCGTGCGTCTGAATTTTTACCGCGACGAAACGTCGTCGTGCAGCGAGCAGGTGGTTTTCGGCGATTTCGGGATCGCCCGCGACCTCCCGGCGTTCAAGACCACCCCGATCGAGTTCACCCCGGAAGAATCGGGCGAGTTCACGTTCGCGTGCGGGATGAACATGCTGCGCGGGAAGCTGATCGTGCAGTAGGTCGAAAAGTCACATGGAAAATTGGCGAACAGAAACCGAAAACCGAGACGGCTCCCATAGGCGCGGTTTTCAGGACGACACGCGTCGGCGATTTCGAGGTCACGGTGAGGCATTCGCCTCTGTGATCCCGCATCACTCCGGAGCGATCCCGACGTGCGATAATCCGAGACTGGAAGACCCGGAGATTCTCCAACTCTACAGGGAGATCATCGAGAGCCAGAAGCGCGAGATCGACCAGATGAGCCGGATTCTGGAGCGTAAATAGATAAACGTAGCTCTGCGTACCAATTTACGCGGTCCGGTCAGAGCTAGAATGATGTTTTGTTCTCGAGCAGAAACCTTTCGTACCGCGGGTGCGGGCGAATCAGTAACAATGGAGGTAAATTATGGCTTAGCAAACAGACCCGGTCTGCGGGATGCAGGTCGAGGATTCGAGCGCCGCGGGGCAGACCGACTACGAAGGAACAACTTATTACTTCTGTTCGACAGGCTGTCAGGACAAGTTTGAAGAAAGCCCTGAGGACTATACGAGTCAATAGAGATGAAAGCGCCAAGGCAGGAGTCACCTGCCGGGCGCTTTTTCACTTAACCATAAGCGATTTATCAATCGTGTCTTCGGCCGGTTTTTGAATTTGACGACTCGGGAAGTTGCATAAAGTAATCCGGTTTGAACGAGCCGCGTTAGGTCGAGGATAAGCCTTTAGTGCTACGCATTATGGGCCGCGTGGACGGGCGATTGCGATAACAATCTCAAGACGAAATGAAAAATATGAACGAACAACACAATGCCCCTGGGAACGCGACACATGATTCTCATTCGAGCGAGCACAAACCGTATATCGGGCTAATGATTTCGCTGGTCATTTCCTTCATCGTGATGTATTTCATCATGTACGCGATGGCTGACCGCTGGGTCAATGTCTATTTGAACCTGAGCAACGTTTACATGACCGGGCTGATGGCGGGGTCGATGCTGCCTGTGATGCTGGTGACTATGCCGGGGATGTTCAAAAACAGGAAGATTAACGTCGCGCTGTGGGCGGTGTCCGTTGCGGTGCTTGGACTCTTTTGGGTACTGCTGCGATACGAAGCGGGAGTCGGGGACCGCGAGTTCATGCGGGCGATGATTCCGCACCACGCCGCAGCGATCCAGATGTGCAAGGAATCGTCTCTCACCGACCCGCGGGTGATAAAACTCTGCGGGGAGATCGTCGCGTCACAGGAGCGTGAGATCGCGGAGCTGAAGGTTCTGCTCGCGGAGTAGCATCCTTATTTCCCCGGAACCCCAATCAAAAACTTGGATAGGCACAAATTATCCAAATCCCCGCGAGGCAAAAAACGATTTTGTATCTTAGGACCGTAGACGGCCCCGCCCGCCCCTCGGCGAAAGAGGAGTAATTCCGTCCGCTTTCAAAGATTCGCTCCTTGAAAAAAAGCTGGAGGACTGCCGGGTTTGGAATTCTGTCCGCTTTGTCGATTCGCGCCCGCTGTGGATTCGGCTTTACCGACCGTACTGCTTGATGATCGCTTCGCGGATCTCCCGCCCGCTCATATTCGTTTCCTTCTTCATCTTGTACGCGGCGATCGCTTCGTTGATGCAAGTGCTGCAGTTGGCGCCGTGTTCGTCCTTGAAGCAACTGTGCAGGCTCTTATGCCCGAACCCGCGGTCGCAGTGGCAGTAGCACGGCACTTCGGCGAGCGTTTCGGGGATCTCCTTCGCGATCTGGTAGGCGGTCCGGGCGGAGCCGGTGAAGAGTTCCGGATCGAGGGTCGGCCCGAGGCTCGCCGCGGTCGGGGAGATCTGAAACGCGGGGACGGGTTTTATCGATTTCAATTCTTCGACAGGGGCACGCTTTTCGATCGGGGCGGGCGTCCAGGCGGGCCGGGCGGCACGGGCGATCTGCTCCTGTTGATTTAGCTTCCACATCGCCGCCACGGCGACGGTCAGCAACGCAATGATCCCTAGAATGATAAGTAGTCCTTTCTTGTTCATACTTTTTTTGCGGGAGCAGGATCGCGCATCCTTCATGGCCTAAGTCCTCGTGCGGTCGGATGGGATCCGCTCCCACTTGCGGACATGCAAGATTCGTTCCTCCCGGGAGATTCCCGCGAAATCGATCCGTAGGGTATTTAATGGCTGGTGGCGGGCGGAGCCACTACGCGGCTTCCGAGCTGAACTTCCGCGGAACTGCGGAATTATCCGCAACGGATACGCGATCCTCCGCGGCCGGCAATTAATGATCACTACTTACGGCAGTTTTGCCAGCGGTCGTCAGGCACAATTGTTATGTCGGATTTATAGGGCAGGAGTTATCCACCCTTCCGCCAACGATTCGGTTGTCCGGTGGTCTCGAAAAGCCCCGATCTCGTACGCGTTGCAATTGCATTTTCGATGAATATTGGGTTGGACCGCCGCAAAACCACAGGCATCAGATGTGCCGCAGCGATGGCAACAATCTTACTAGGTTAAACGGGACATATGACGCAAAGGGGCGGATCGGTCGGAATAAGATTGCGGGCCCGACCAGCGCAGGCGATAGAATGTTGTTTGAGCTTTACGATCTTGATAGGGAGGTATTTCCGATGGGCAAACCGAAATCACCAACGCTACTGCTAGTCCTAGCGGTTTTCTTTCTAGGCTGCTCGCCCCCCGCGAACGTCGAACAGAACCGGGACTCCAATCACGAGCGAACTTCGGCCACCGCAACGCCGGCGGAGGCCACGGTGGTGGGTTTCGTCTACACCGCCAACGAGGGGGAAAATTCGATCAGTGCGATCGACCTCAGCACCGGCCAGGTGAAAACGGCCCCCGTCCGCGTCACGCCGCACAACATTCAGGTATCGCGGGACGGTTCGCTATTGCTGGTGGTTGGGTCGCCGGCGACCGAAACGGGCGGACACTCGGATCCGCAATCGCACGATGCGGAATCGGGACACGGCGAGGGCCACGGCACGGAGCGCGGGCGGTTGCTCATCATCGACCCGGTAACGTTGGATTCGGAAGGCGCGGTCGGTGTCGAGGTCGGGCGCAGCCCGGCCCACGTCATCGCGGACCCGCAAGGCAAATTGGCATACGTTACCAACGGGGCGGACGACACGGTTTCCGTTGTTGATGTAGCTCAGCGGAAAGTCGTCCGAGAGATCGAGGTCGGCGACTCCCCGCACGGGATGAGGATGAGACCTGATGGTAGTGAGATTTATGTGGCGAACACCGGCGATGGTAGCGTATCGGTGATCGACGTCGCGGCAGCGAAAGAGGGAGCCCGAATTCCGGTCGGTGAAGCACCGGTTCAGGTCGCGTTCGCGCCTGATAGCCATCGCGTTTATGTTTCATCGTCCGCCGGGAACAGCGTCAGCGTCGTCGACACTGCAACGCGAAAGCAGATTGCCAGCGTTCCGGTAGGTCGTAAGCCGATCCAGCTATTCGTGACGCCCGACGGTCGCTATGTTTACGTCGCCAACGAGGGCACCAAGGAGAACCCCGATAACACCACGTCGGTGATAGACACGAGGACCAACCAGGTCGTGGCGACCGTCGAGACGGGCAGCGGCGCGCACGGCGTAGTCGTGAGCGACGACGGAAGCCGCGCTTTTATCGCCAACTCGATCGACAGTACCGTGTCGGTGATCGATACGGCCACGCAGAAGGTGACGCGTAACATCAAGGTCGGGAAAGGTTCGGGCGGCATCTCGTTCAGGCGCGCAAATCCGGTACGTACGCGTTAGAACGTTGTCGAACCATCATCCCAGGAAGCGGGTCTTGATCCCGAGGGTTTTGTTGGTCTTTTCGATCGACCGCTCGGCGGACGTCTCGATTCCGGTCAGCGCCCGGATGGCATCGATCGTTTCCGGGATCACGATCGCCTGGTTGTCTACAAGGTACGCGTAAAACAGTTCGTCGCCGATCACTTTGACCATGTCCTCCCAGATCGCGACCTCGTACATGTCACCGTACGGGCGCCCGAGGCTCAGCATGAGCTCTTTCACCGTGTTGTTAGCCGGCAGGCCATCGGAGTACTTTATGAATGCTGTGCGTGTCGAGGAAGCGAACGCCTCGAGCACTTCTTCAGAGGTGGACGTTCTTGTCAGTTGCACGTTCCAGTAATGAAGGTGACTGAGCGTCTCGGGGACCTTCACCGCCGCCGTGATCACATCGAGTTCCGGATCGACGGTCTGGGCGTCGGGGCCCTGGTGGCTCGGGATCTCCTTCTCAGGGACAAGCGTGTTCATTATGCCGCCGAGATGGCTCTCCCACGGGTCGGTCGCACGCCGCAGCAGCGTGCCGCGGGCCTTCGCAAGCAGCCCCGCCGATTTCAGTGCGGTAAGCGTCCTCACGATCGACGTGGTGTTGCAGGAGACGACGCGGGTGCTGTCGCGCCCCAGGGCCGTCACGTAATTGTTTTCCGCACTGAACGAGTGGCCCGTCGTCTCGTGTTTTTCGCCCCCCTGAACGATGAATTTCAGGTTCCGGGATCTGTATTGCTCGATGTTCTGCGCGGCGATCTTTTTCGGGGTGCAATCGACCACTATATCGCTCCCGTCGAGCATCACCGCGAGCGTGCCCGAGGTCCCTACGCCCGCGTCAGCCATCCGTTGATCTGACGCGTCATCGAACGCGAAAACCGGGAAGCCCTTTTCTACCGCAACCCTTATCCGCCAGTCGGCCGACACATCGCAAACGCCGGCCAGTTCCATATCGTCCTGCGACTCAACCGCGTCCGCTACTCGCTTTCCGATCACTCCATAGCCATTTACACCAACCTTAATTTTGTTCATTTCTTGTCTCCCATCTATTCGATATTCATCCTCAATTCCCGCGTTATATTTCTTTCTCGCCCGCTCGAGAGTAGCCATCAGAACCTGCCGACCCGCTAGCCATACCACCACCAATCCTGTCACCACTAGCAGTAAGCCTGTAAGGAAGAAAGGTATGCCAACGTTCCAGCCGAACAGCACGCCGCCCAACACGGGACCAATGAACTGCCCCAAACTGTTCGCCACGCTTTGCACACCGAGTGCGGCGCCCGTATTCGCCGAACCAGCACGTTTGGATATCAGGGCAGAAAGATTCGGCGCGATCATGGCCATGCCGAGGGCCAGCGCGCCAACCAGACCGATGACGGTCGAGAAATTCTTGGCGATACCTAAGGACGCTAAGCTTATCCCCATCAAAACGAAGCCGATCACGATTCGGAAAATTTCAGAAATACGCTCGGTAAAATAACCGGTCATCAGAAGCGATTGGAAAATCCCCATCACCAGCCCGCACACGAGGAAGATTGCTCCGACTTCGGCCGGTCCGTAATCGAATCTCGCACCTGCAAAGAGCGCGATGATCGCCTCGAAAAGTGCTAATCCGAACTGACCGATGAACGCTAGAATGAGCAGCGGGCGCAACCTGTTCGCAAGTTCTCTCCAGCCAGGTTTCTCCGGCTCGCCGATCGAAATTGCCTTTATGCCGAGCGATTCGGGAAGCCACTTTGCTGCTACAAACAATACGAGGAAAGCCAAAACAGCGGCCGAAAAAAATGGAACGGAGAAGCTGTCGATAACAAAATGCCACCAGCTTGCCGAAAAGTGCCACTCGCGGCGTACTAATGTGCCACCAAGAGCAGGACCCACGACGACCCCAAGGCTTGCTGCTGTCCCCAGCCATGCCATACCCCGATTGCGGTTCTCCGCAGTCGTTTCGTCAGAAACGTAAGCCGCCGCAGCCGGAAGGGCCGCCGAAGAAAGCGCACCGCCAACGATCCGCGCGGCGTAGAGCAACCAAAGATCGGACGCCGCACCGAACAATACTTGAGTGGCCCCGTACCCGGCGATCCCGAGCAACAAAAGCGGCTTGCGTCCAACGCGGTCGGACCACACTCCCCAGACGGGGGCGAAAAGCAGCTGCATTAACGCATAAATCCCGGTCAGAAGTCCGACATGTAACCCTACAGTGTTCGTCGAAGCGCCCTCTGCAAGAGCTAATCTTTCCGCATAAAACGGCAGCACCGGCAACGTGATCCCGAAGCCGATGTTTACGACGAACAGACAAAACAGCAAGACGAACAATCGTTTATTCATTTCGCTAAACTCTACGCTTCGTCATTTATGGGCTGATATCAAATCTGCCTTTTAAGAAGCTGTGCGTTGAGCGCCACGATTATCGTGCTGAGGCTCATGAACACCGCCCCGATCGCGGGGTTCAGCACGAACCCCCACTGGTAAAGAACCCCGGCCGCGAGCGGTATCGCGACGACGTTGTAGCCCGTCGCCCACAGGAGGTTCTGGATCATCTTCTTGTAGGTCGCCCGCCCGAAATTGATAAGGTTCAGGATATCCTTAGGGTTCGAGTTGACCAGGATGATGTCCGCGGTCTCCGCCGCGATGTCGGTACCCGAGCCGACCGCGATGCCGATGTCCGCCTGCGCGAGAGCCGGTGCATCGTTGACGCCGTCGCCGGTCATCGAAACGAACTCGCCTTTCCCCTGGAGTTCCTTGACGAGGTCGACCTTCTGATGGGGCAGCACCTCGGCGTAGTAACCGTCGAGCCCCATATTGTCGGAAACGGCCCTCGCGACCTTCTCGTTGTCGCCGGTCGCCATCAACACCTTTACCCCGAGGTTCTTAAATGCCCTGATCGCACCGGCGGATTCCTCGCGCACCTCGTCGGCGAGAGCTATAAAGCCCGCGAGCCGGTCGTCCAAAAGGACGAAGACGACCGTCTCCGCGGCGTCGGAATAAGCATTCTCCGGTATCTCGATCGAGGCGTCGCGCAGGAACCCCGGGCTTACCACCTTCACATCGCGCCCGTCAACGGTCGCCTCAATGCCCTTGCCCGTGAGTGCCTGGAAACTTTCGGCGCTGGGGATGTCGAGCTTCTGCTCTTTCGCTTTTCGGATTATCCCGACCGCGATGGGATGCTCGGAGTTCATTTCGAGAGCCGCCGCCGTTCTGAGGAGGGTTTCCTTATCCACGGCCGGATCGAGCGTTTCGATACGCGTTACGCCAAATTCTCCCTTCGTCAGCGTACCCGTTTTGTCGAAGATCATCGCGGTTATCAGCCTTGCGTTCTCGAAGGCGGTCCGGTTCCGGATCAAAAGACCGTGTTGGGCCGAGATCGCGGTGGAGATCGCCACCACGAGCGGCACCGCTAGGCCGAGCGCGTGCGGGCAGGAGATCACCATAACCGTGACCATCCGCTCCACGGCGAAATTGAAACTCGCCCCGAGGAGGAGCCACACCACCAAAGTGCCGACTCCGACGACCACCGCCACGACCGTCAAGATCTTAGCGGCGCGATCGGCGAGATGCTGCGTTTTCGACTTTGTCTTCTGGGCCTCCTCGACGAGCTTGATCACCTTGCTCAGGTAGCTGTCCTTACCGGTGTGTTCGACTTTTACATGGATCGAACCGTTCCCGTTCACCGACCCGCCGATCACCTCGGAGAACCTTTCCTTCTTCACCGGCTTACTCTCGCCCGTGAGCATGCTCTCGTTCAGGTAGCTTTCGCCGTCCGTCACCACTCCGTCGGCGGGCACCTTTTCGCCCGGACGGACAAGAATGATGTCGCCTTCCTGTAGATCTTCAAGACTGATGTCTTCAACTTTCCCATCGACGACCCGGTGGGCCTCGGCGGGCATCATGCTGACGAGCAGCTGGAGTGCCTTCGACGCACCGAGCACCGATTTCATCTCCATCCAGTGCCCAAGGAGCATGATGTCGATCAGCGTCGCCAGCTCCCAGAAGAAGTCCTCGCCGGGGAACCCGAACACGACGGCGGTGCTGAAAACGTACGCCACCGTGATCGCGAGGGCGATCAGCGTCATCATCCCGAACGAGAGCGTCCTGAATTCGCCGA
>DAIOWA010000012.1:0-12568 GCA_036758705.1 Pyrinomonadaceae bacterium
GGAGAATCCGCGATGCGAGCCAGTCGGCGAGCGATCTCGGTCTTTCCGACGCCGGTTGATCCTATCATCAGGATATTCTTTGGCAGGACATCACGAGCGATCTCGTCCGGAAGCTTTTGTCGGCGAATCCGGTTTCGAAGAGCTACTGCGACCGCTCTCTTTGCTGCCGCCTGTCCGACGACGTGTTTATCCAACTCCGCAACTATCTGTCGCGGAGTCAGATCGTCAAGCTTAGGTTTTGCAACGGTGGTCTCACCGCCCAAGAAAATTGCCATATGGAACGCGGACATACTGTCCGCTCTCTCAAAACTACGGACAAGGATGTCCGCGTTCCGTCTATATTTCTTCCAACACTATCTCGCGGTTGGTGTAGATGCAGATGTCCCCGGCGATCCCCAGCGATTCAGTCGCGATCTCGGCAGCCGACAGTTCCGTATGCTTCATCAACGCCCGGGCGGCCGAGAGGGCGTACATGCTTCCGGAACCGACTGAAAGCAAACCATCGTCAGACGCGATCACATCGCCCTTACCCGATAACAGAAACGCATCTTTACTGTCTGCTACGATCAGCAACGCCTCAAGATTTCGCAGGTACTTGTCTGTACGCCAATCTTTGCTCAGTTCGATCGCCGCGCGTTCGAGCTGATTTTGAAACTGTTCGAGCTTCGTTTCAAAACGCGTGAGCAGCGTGAAGGCGTCAGCTGTCGCCCCGGCAAATCCGGCCAGAATATTTCCGCCGGCTATTCGGCGAACCTTGCGGGCTTTGCCTTTGATAACCGTATCGCCAAGCGTCACCTGACCGTCTCCGGCCATCGCGACCTTGCCGTCACGCTGCACAAGCAGCACGGTTGTCGAACGGATCTTCGTCATAGAACTAGATGATAGATGTTCGAAATCAATTGCTCAAATTGACACCTCGCCGCCATATATCTGAACATTGACCTGATTATGGCGTATAGACCGAAGATAGGGATCACGATGCGACTGGAGCACGAGACGAACCGCTTCTATCTCGGTCGCGACTATGCGGAGGCTGTCGAAGCCGCGGGTGGCACGCCCATCCATATCGCGCTGATACCCAAGGAGGAGTTCATCGCCGAGATTGTCTCGACACTTGATGGCATCTTGCTGCCGGGAAGTGCATCGGATGTCGATCCGGGATACTGGAATGAAGACCCGCATCCTAGGCTTGGTCGTGTAGTACCGGAGAAGGATCAGACGGATCTGATGGTTCTTGCTGAGGCGGAGACGCGAGGGATTCCGGTATTCGGCATATGCTTCGGCATGCAGTCGCTGAACGTTTCTCGCGGCGGGTCGTTGATCCAGGACATTGAGTCCGAAGTAAAAGAGCCGGTCCAGCATCAACAAGGAATTCCACGAGATCGCAACTCGCATTCGATCAAAATTACTGCTGGAAGCATCATAGAAAAGGCTTTAGGTGTCGGGTCGCTAACAACTAAGGTGAATTCGCATCACCATCAGGCTATCCGTAATGTCGGAAAGAACTTACGTCCGATCGCCTGGGCCAATGACGGCATAATCGAGGGTGTTGAAGACACACGCGAGGGCCGTTTTGCGGTGGGTGTGCAGTGGCATCCGGAACTTTCGTGGTCGTGGGATACGGTCTCGGGTAATCTATTTCGTATGTTCGTTGAGGCGTGTTCGACGAGTCGAGCCGCGAGCGGCGGCCAGACTTAAAGTAATATCGCGACACGCTAAGTCGCGATAGCTCTGTGGTTTAGGCCGGTGTATATAAGGTCTCGTCGTACATTAGTCGAATCAATAGTTAAGGTTACAGAAGATTGTTAGCTGTGGCAGTAAGCTTATTGAATAGAGCGATTAGCGGAGATTTACGAGACAACTTCAAGCAGTCGATGTTCAGCAGTTAATATATTTTCTAGATAGCGTTTTGAGGAATTTTTGATGCAAAATCCTTTTGTGATCGGCATTCTTGCCTGGATCTTCCCCGGGGCTGGACATTTGATCCAAGGTCGGACCAAGCGAGCGTTGCTCATCGGCGGTGCGATTTGGGCAATGTTCATTGTCGGCGTCTTCAGCGGTGGAGCCTATTACCCCGGCTTTGATTTCAAGGACGGCCAGTTGCTGTACCTTCTGAACGTGTTCGCAAAGTTGGGTAACGGCTTGGGATGGCTGGCCAGCTTTTTGATGTCCGTAACGCCGTCACCCGATACACCGGCGATGGCGACGTTCGAATACGGCGGACGCATGGTTGAAGCCGCGGGCTTGCTAAACTACCTGGCCGCGATCGATGCTCTAGACATCCATTTTGGGAGGAAGAAATGATCCACTTTTTCTACCTCGTCGGCTTCGCCCTTCTTATCTCCGTGGTCTTCGGCTCCATCTCAAACGGCACAGCCAAAGAGAAGATATGGTACGGTGCCAAGACTTTCCTCCAGTTCGTCGGGATAAGCCTGGCGATAGCCTGGGTGCTCTACTTCATTCCCTGGTAGAAACTGCGCCGGCGCTCTTGGCGCAGCTGGCGCATCCTTTCGTACCGTCGCTTTTAATGTCGCTCAGACAAACCGAAGCCATCGTTATCAAGAGCTACAGCCTGTCTGAAGCGGACAGGATCGTGGTCTTCTTTACGCGTGAGTTTGGGCTTGTTCGCGGTGTCGCCAAGGGAGCCAAGCGCCTGCAAAGCAAATTTGGCAGTACGCTTGAACCCTTTTCCACTGTCAATCTTGAGTACTTCCAAAAGGAAGAACGTGAGCTCGTTTCCATACAAACTGTTGACCTGGTGCAGTCACGATTTGCGATCGCTGCGGATCCGGACTTTCTCAACGCCTACTCCTACATCGGTGACTTGCTAACAGACTTCGCACTTCCGCACGATGCCGACGAGAAGCTGTATCGAATGATCGGCGCCTGCCTTTCGGCGGGGAAGTCTGAAGGTGATCTCGCAGCGGTCGTCCTCTATTTCGAACTGTGGCTTTTGCGGCTTTCCGGATTCCTTCCGGATTGGAGGCGTTGCGATAGCTGCCGAACGCAGATCGATCCTACGCGTGAAAACGTCGTTGTTCCCGGGTTCCATTTGCAGTGCTCAAACTGCCGCCGGAGCTATGTACTTTCGACTGTGAGGGCTGTCGACCTGGAGACCTTCCAAAGCATCCAACGAATGCCACCGGCCGACTTCGCTGCGTTTGCGGTGGACCGTGAAGATTCGATCGAGATCCTTTCCAACGTAATGAAACGGCTGATCGCGCAGGCTCTCGGACGCGAGGTCGCGGGCGGCGCAGCTTTGCGATAAACTCGAAGTGCGGCAAATATGCGGACTAGTTGGACGATTTCCAGATATCTGATCGGCGCGATCGTGCCGTATTTCGTTTCGGCTTGGTTGCTGCTCAGTGTCATCCTATTCGTCCAACAGGCCAGCCGTTTCTCCGATATTTTCTTCAGCGTCAATATCCCAAGCAATCTGATTTGGCAGCTCGCCGCCGCGCTCATCCCGAATGTCATTGCATTCACATGTCCTATGGCTGCACTCGTCGGGATTGTTATTGGCTTGACGAAAATGCAGGGCGACAGCGAGCTTGTTGCGATCCGTGCGGCCGGAGTCGGAAATCTGCAGATCCTCTTTCCGGTCGCCATATTGGGATTACTCTTAACCGGCTTCACCTTTTTGGTAAATCTGTACGGCGTACCTTTCGCCTCGAGATTGGTAAGAACCGTCGCTATGCAGACCGCGATTTACAAGCTCGAGTCACCGATCGAACCTGGTGTATTCAATACCGAGGTCGCGGGCTACACGATCTATGTAAAGGACGGCGATATTACGGATGGCGAGTGGAAGAACATCTTTATTCACACAGAAAATCCCAAAACTGGAGAAATACGTCTGATAACGTCCAAGCAGGGGCGTATCGATTCAAGCGATCAGTTGTCGGAGTTAGTGCTGGAGGACGGCCTCTCAACCACTATCACGCCCGACGGCAGCGGCACCGAGAAATTCGTTTCGGAAAAGATCGGTGAAGTACGCTTTGCCATCAAGACCCGCCGCGACGAATTGGTCCAGCGGCTATCGAGTTCTGAGAGCTCCGTTGAAGAGCTCGGACTGAGCGATCTCTCGGAATACGCAAAAAGCAGAGGAGGGAAGGATCGACTTGAAGCCGGAATCTTGTGGCAGCGACGTGTCCTGCTTAGTATTACCCCTCTGATATTCGCGATATTGGGAACGGTTCTTGTGCTGAGGTTCAATCGAGGTGGGCGAGGGTTCGGTATCTTCATATCTCTTGTGAGTCTGATAACGTACTACCTCCTTGCTTTTCTTGGTGAGCAATTGGTTCGGACGGGAAGGATCGAGACTCTCGCTGGGGGATTATTTCCGATTGCGGCCGCATTACTTGCGATCATTTGGTTCAATTTCGGTATAAGGATTAAATGGCTCAGTGGTTTACAGGAAATACTTAAACAGATACCTGAATACCTTTCGCGCCGGGTCTCCCGTGAGGGGGGGCATAGTTTCTTCAGAGACATCACCACCGGCCTTCGAGATTTCGACGTACTTATCAATCTTGCTCGCTATTACCTTCTCACCCTAGGTTTTCTCACGGCCATATTTCTGATATTCACCGCTTTTGAACTCTGGCGATACGCGGGGAGTATGGACGGAGGCGTCGGCATCCTTTTGAGATATCTCGGGTACCTTCTGCCATTCGTTTACCTTCAACTCGCGCCATCTGCGGCTATGGTTGCGATCCTTGCTACTTTTGTAATTAAATCCAGACAAAACGAGATCGTTACATGGATCGCCGCAGGACAAAGTGTGTATCGTCTGTTAGTTCCATGTTTTGGCCTAATGTTGTTTCTAGGCCTTTTCAACTTTGGAGTTCAAGAGGTCATCGCTCCGGGCGCGAACCTTTTGCAGGACCAGTTCAGGCAGCAGCTTCGCAGTCGCGGGGCTTTGAAGACAGCCGGTCGCTATTGGGTCGCCGATCAAACTCGAATCTATTCATTTAACTATAATGATGGGGCGTCTGATAACGAAAGGAAAATCGACACTTTTTCCATGTATGAATTTGCCGATAAGGGAGGCGAATTGCAATCCATATACCGTTCAGACTCGGCCGGATGGGGCGGTGATCGGATCGTTTTGGAGGGAAATGTTCGGAAAAGCTCATTGTCCAACGGTGCTGTCGTCAACTCGGTGGAGTCTTCCGGCGAAGTTCCAGCCTCAAGCGATCCGTTCAAAGAGGTAAGAAAAAAGCCGAGTCAGCTCTCGGTCGGCGAGGCACGTTCGCGACGTGACGCGAGCGAGTCGGAAGTTGAAAGAAACCTGTTTTCCGTGGCGATCGAAAGAAAATGGGCGACTTTGGTGTTGCCGTTCGTTATCGCCTTGTTTACTGCTCCGTTCGCTCTGAGTTTGAATCGAAAAGGGAAGGCGGCTACGGTGGGGTTCGCCGTCGGCCTTTGGCTGGTATTTATGGCGGCGACATCCGTGTTTGAGCAGTTTGGTCTTAACGGTATGCTGCCCACTTCGGCGGCTGTTTGGACTCCGTTGCTCCTGTTTGCGATGTTGGGTGTTTATCTGCTTTCGCGGGTACGAACCTGAGGTTTTAGTATGAACAAAGACGCGATCGTCGTATTACACGGATTCTTTCAGCTCCCGAATCTAGAGAAGAAGAAAGTGGTTGACGCCATCAATAATTACTTTGATTCGACCGAACGCGAACCGATCCGGGCCGAATATGACGATGCATTTAAGCAACTAAGTGTCGATGATCCGGCGTTTGAGTGCAAGTGTTGCGGGCGGAATTAGGCTTATTCAAGTTTGAGACAGATGTAGTCGAATAGAGTTTCGCTGACAGATCCTGCCCGGACGCGGCTACGGGTCTCACCCTTGATGAGGTCGGAGCCTTTTGGATCAAGCGAATTGTTGGAGGCATCATAGGAGCCTGTCCTTTCAAGATAAACAGTTCGTTTCGAGCAATCCACCGTCGCATGCTGAATCACGAACGCAGACTCGCGCGGCAGGCTGTAACGCCGGTTAAAAGCGGTCGCGTTGGTCGGAACGATCCTCACCCAAAACTCAAAATTCGTATCGGACTTGGGCTGCATATTCCGGGTAAAAAGAGCATATCCACGAGTTCCTTCGGTTGGCTTGCCTAAACTCGTCCAAAACTTCTCCGCCAAAAACTCGCCGCTCATCGGAGCTGGTTCATTACTACTTTTCGGGTCCTGCCCAACTGCGGACACACTTAGGATCAATAAAAAGAGCGGTAGAAAGTTTCGCATAGGCTAATTATCTGTACTTACGGGCGATTTGCAAGCTTTAATTTGTGCGGCAATATGAATGACGGAAAATGTTCGGAAAATTGCCGAAGCCGGTCGCAAAACTCTTGATCGGGGATCGTCCCCACGTTAATGAACCTTTTGCAATTTGGAAATCGCCTGCTAGATACATCGGATGTAGTTTTCGCGTAGCGAGAGGACGATGTTACGAAGGTACTTCTCCGTGGCGGGCATGAAATTAAGCTCGAGGGCGAAGTCGGAAACGTAGTTTGGTCGCGGCTATCAGGCCGATTGCTAGACCAGATGCCGCAAGCTGAACCCGCGGGCTGAGATGGCGTTTGCTCGAATACGTCAAATCAAAGTAATCTATTCTTCACCACTCTTACTCAAACTTGGGGGAAATAGATGAAGCAGATCCTTACCGCTGCGATACTTTTCGCACTGACCGCGACGAGCCTGGTTGCTCAAGTATCAACTGACGAAGCCACGCTGATCGCGAAGGCTCGAAAGATCCACAAAGGTGTCATCACGCTCGATACACACGATGACATTAACACCGCAAACTTCACAAAGGACAAGAATTACAGCCAGGATCTTCCGACTCAGGTAAACCTCCCGAAGATGAAATCGGGCGGGCTTGATGTTGCCTGGTTCATCGTCTACACAGGTCAGGGTGATCTCACGCCCGAGGGATACTACCGGGCCTACAAGAACGCGATCGACAAATTCGACGCGATTCATCGGCTGGCAGAAGTGATCGCGCCGAACGAGATCGAGATTGCTCTGACGAGCAAGGATGTCCGACGGATCGCGAAGTCGGGAAAGCTCGTTGCGATGATCGGTGTCGAGAACGCTTACCCGATCGGAACCGACATCAGCCGAATCAAGGAATTTGCCGATCGAGGAGCCCGTTATATATCGCTTGCCCACAACGGCCATAGCCAGCTTGCCGATTCAAACACCGGCGAACGCGACGGGAAATGGCTACACAATGGCCTGAGCGAACTTGGTAAACAAGCGGTCGCGGAGGCCAACAAGTGGGGAATAATGATCGACATTTCGCATCCATCGAGAGAGTCGAACAAGCAGGCGATCATGCTTAGCAAGGCTCCGGTCATTGCCTCACACTCGTCTGCCCGGGCGATAGCGAATCACAGCCGCAATCTGGATGATGAAGAACTCGCGCTGATCAAGGCGAAGGGTGGCGTTGTTCAGGCTGTCGCATTGAAGGCGTACGTCAACGTCGAAAAGAGTGCAAAACGGGCTGAAGCGTCGGCTGCGATTCTGAAGGAGTTTGCAGATAAGGAAGGATTCACCATTCTAGATCGGTCCGCGGTGATCGCAATGCCTGAAGCGGAACGTGTGGCGTACGGTGCCAAACTTGCGGCCGTCCGAACAAAGGCTGCACCTACCATAGCGGAGCGGTTGAAAACTGAGGCGCCGGATGTGAACGTCAAGGACTTTGTCGATCACATCGACTACCTCGTGAAGAAGATGGGGATCGATCACGTCGGGATCGCCTCAGACTTTGACGGCGGCGGCGGTGTCGAAGGGTGGAACGATGCGTCCGAAACCTTCAACGTCACGCTCGAACTCGTCCGCCGAGGCTATACGAAGAAACAGATCAAGAAGATCTGGAGCGGAAATCTACTTCGCGTACTGGATGAAGTTCAGAAGGTCGCCCAAAGGCTTCAGAAACTTAAGTAACACCTCACTTTAGGGGTCGCTTGGCGACCCTTAATAATTTACTTCAAGTTGACTGTTGCGATACGTTAGGCATACTCCATACGCGTAGATTGGTATGAGCATTTCTGTTGGAGAACAAAGGATGGAAAACCTATCACCGCAACGCATCATGGAAACCGGCATGGCATTTTGGCCGGCTAAGACGCTTTTGACCGCCATCAAGCTCGGACTGTTCGCCGAACTCGGCGCAGGAAAACAGACCGGGAAGGAATTACAAAGCACTCTAGGCCTCCACGACCGAGCTAACCCGGATTTCTTTGATACCCTTGTCGCCCTCAAGTTCCTCGAACGCGAAGGCGACGGCGAATCGGCCAAGTACTCCAACACGCCTGAGACTGCCGTTTTCCTCGATCGTAACAGTCCGGCATTCATCGGCGGATTCCTCGAGATGGCTCATGACCGGCTTTATCCGTTTTGGGGCGATCTGCACGAAGGGCTAAGGACCGGAAAGGCGCAGAACGAGACGAAGCACGGCGGTACCGGCGTGTTCGAGGAACTGTACAGCAAGCCCGAACGACTTGAGCAATTCATGGATGCAATGGCGGGGATCTCATACGGAAACTTTGCTACCTTTGCGGAAAAGTTCGATTTCTCAAACTACAAAACCATGGTCGATGTGGGCGGAGCTACCGGACTGCTTTCGACCCTCGTAGTGAAAGCCAATCCGCATATGACGGCGACCACCGCCGATCTTCCGGGCGCGACCGAGATCGCTAAGCGTAAGATCGAGGCTGCGGGCGTCGCCGATAGCGTTTCGGCCGGGAACATAGATTTCTTCAAGGACCCGATACCATCGGCGGACGTCGTTACTATGGGCATGATCCTGCATGATTGGAATCTCAAGAACAAGATGATGCTTATCCAAAAGGCTTATGATGCACTGCCCGAAGGTGGTGCGTTCGTTGCGATCGAGAACATCATCGACGATGCCCGCCGCGAGAATGCCTTCGGCCTGATGATGTCGCTCAATATGCTCATCGAGTTTGGCGAGGCTTTCGATTTCACTCATGCAGATTTTGACAAATGGTGCAGGGAAGTCGGATTCACGCGAACTGAGTGCATCCACCTCGCCGGCCCGGCATCCGCGGTGATTGCGTATAAGTAAGGTTAGATATGGAGCAGCGAGAGTGGTGAGGTTTCACCTCAACGCTCACCATTGCGGTATGCCGTGGAACTACGGTACGAAATTATAAGTGATCACACCGCTGACCTTTACCGGATTTCCCATTAGCGTAGTCGGTGAAAACTCCGCGCCGCACGCGGCCTGCCGGGCTGCGGCTCGGAGTAGCGGATGACCACTAACGGCAGATGCCGAGAATACAGTGCCGTCTTCGATGATCAGCACCTGAATGCTAACCGCTCCTGAGGCTCGAACCGCGCGTGCAGCAGGAGGATACGGAGGTTTTGGCAAACTCGTCGCTTTACCATTTAGCACGCCGCCGGATATCTGTTTCGGAATAGGCCGGTTGCCGGGAACGGCCGAGACAGATCCGGCGTAATCAGGTGGTGGCGTGTTTGTCGCCGTATAGACCCGCTCCTCTTTACCGGCAGGGAAGTCGAAGTTCAGCGAAACAGTAGATGAGGCAAGGCTTCCATCTGAAGGAGCAAACTTCGCGTTCGGAGCCGCTGCCCTGGCAGCCTCGCGAAGGGCTATGACATCCGGTCTCGTAACGGATGAACATACGCTGTCTGGGCCCGAAACGCTGTCGACCGACACAACGTTGCCGAAGGCGTCCAGAGTTAGATTAACGGTTACCCGACCGCCGAGCCCGCTGTCCTTCGCAATCTGCGGATGCTCGGCGTTTGGCGTTACCAATATCTGCCGCTCCGTCTGGGCAAATGCGGTCGCCGCCAGCACGATGAGAGAAAAGCCTGCGATTACTATTTTTATGCGAGGAAGCATATCCGAAAGAGGTGATCGGTTACAAGCTTTTATTTACTCTCGGTCACTCGCCGAAGCTCGATCTTTTGGATTCCCTTCGCGTGCATCGGCTGAACTCCGGAGGTTGCCGGTTTGTCATCGACGGTCAGGATCTCCTGCTCAAGAGTTTCGCCTCGGGTGCGCATCGTGGAAACCAGCAAAACATTGCCTGATTTGAACGGTACGATAAGCGAATCGCCTATGACTCGAGCCGTCAGCCGAGCTCCGCCCTCATCGATGTAGAGGTCCTCGACTCCGGTGCCCCGACAGATCTTGTAGTCCTTTACGGAATTCACCGTACCCAATTCGGTATAGGTCGTCTTCCACTTGCCACAGGTATTGTCCGCAGTAGGGAAATTGCCGATCTCCATCGTGACATCGATCGGGGCGGCACCCGCCGTGGCGGGAACATTCGTAAGTTTGCCGATCCATTTTCCTTCCCAAGCTGCGATAGGTGACGTTCGCTCGGCTGCTTTCTTCTTCACGTACTTGTCGTACCACGCGAGGTAGCGTTCGTATCGGTCGCGAACGTAGCTGGGACGCGAGATGCCGTGGTTCTCGTTCGGATAGATGATCAGCTGTGTGTCGACGCCGAGGCTGCGTAAAGCCTGATACATCTGTTCGCCGCCCGAGATCGGGACGTTGAAATCGCGGTCACCACCGAGGAATAGCGTAGGTGTCTTGATCCTGTTCGCCTGCAGGAATGGGTACGAGAGCTTTTGATACGTCTCCCAGGCCTTCGGTTCCCAGGGCGGCCCGATCTCGTTGTCATACTGGGTAATGTATTGATCGCTTCCGTAATAGGAAACTGTGAAAGCTGTACCGGCGCCACTTGTTGCGGCCTTAAATCGGTTGTCGCTCGCGATCAGATAGTCAGTCAGGATCCCGCCATAGCTCCAGCCCCCGACGCCGAGCTTGTCGGGATCTGCGACGCCCATCTTGATCGCATGATCGACTCCCGCATGCAGGTCCTGAACTTCATATACACCCCAGTTCGCAAAGATCGAACGCGAGAATTTCTGCCCGCGTCCCGCACTGCCGCGATAGTTGACCGCCATTACAGCGTAACCGTTGGCGGCAAAAAATTGTCGTTCAGCGCTAAACGAATTCTGATCCTGTCCGTTCGGACCTCCGTGGATCCTGAGTAAGAAGGGAACTTTGGTTCCTTTTACGTATCCATACGGATACGTTAGAAGTGCGCTGACGTCCGTTCCATCCGCACTCTTGAATCTCACCTCTTCGGTCAATGGGAGTTCGAACTCCGCAAACAGGTCGTCATTTTGACGTGAGAGTTGCCGAAGCGATCCATTCTCGAAAGCATAAACTTCGTTCGCTTTGTTATTTCCGCCGGAAAGAGCGACCACACGGCCGCCTTTGCTGTTAACGCTCGAAATGACTACCGGCGAGGGCATAAGCCGCTCGAACTTACCGTCCGCAACCCCGATCCTTGCGGGGTAGACGGACATATCGTCGGTCACCAGAAAATACAGCCATTTACCGTCGAGGGAAAATTCAGCATTTGAAACGCCTCGATCGAGGTCTTCCGCAGCCTTCACACGTACAGGAGCAGAACTACCATCCGATGCGACTACCGTCAGATGGTTCATATTGTATGCGCCGTATTTGAGTTCATCGGATTCCAAAAACACGAGCGACTTGCCATCCGGACTCCATTCCGGGCCGCCTCCGCGGCTAGAACCGGGAGTTACCTGTTTCTCAATTGAGCCCGCTTTGGCTTCAGCAACATATATCTGCGAGCCTGGATCGCGATCCGGATCTGCCTTGCGATTGCTGGTAAATGCGATCCGCGTTCCGTCAGGCGACCAAACCGGTGAGCCTTCATCAACTTTTCCTTTGGTTAGCCGATCGAGCGTCTTAGCGGCAATATCGTAGAGATAGACATAGCTTTTCCGAGTTGAGGTCAGATAGCCCTGTCCATCCTGCTTGATCTTGTAGCGGTCGAGTACGATCGGTTTCGGAGGCTTTGGCGTTGCTCCCGGAACGGCGGGTCCCGGATCGTCAGGGTCAGGATCACCGATGACCATCGCCATTCGTTTCGAATCGGGCGACCATTCGTAGCTCTGCAGTCTTCCTTTGATATCGGTAAGCTGCCTTGCCTCACCACCGTCGACGTCGAGTATCCACACCTGTCCTCCTCTATTTGGACCCGGCCTCGATGAAAGGAACGAAAGATACTTTCCATCCGGGCTCCATTGAGGTGAGGTTTCGCTGTCGGTCGAGAATGTTATCTGCCGGTGCGTTTTGCCATCGAAACTTACCATCCATATGTTCGAGTCGGACTTGTCTCCTTTTACGTCTATTGTCGATACGACATACGCCACCCATTGTCCATCGGGTGAGAGTTGAGGATTACTTACGTTTTTGATCCGGAAGAGGTCGTTCAGTTTCAAAGGCCGACGGCCAGACTGTCCATCGACGACAGCGAGAGCAAACGACAAGAAGCATACCGACAGGAAGAAGGTTCGAAGTTTCATATGGTCTATCCGTGTAACTGAAAGGGTTGGATTTGGTGTGAATCGAGACAAGATTATCAGGAAGGCCTTGTGAGAGCAAAGGCCCGGTATGAAACCGAGCCTGCAATATGGAACTCGGACATTCTTGTCCGCATATGTGAACCGGAGGAGCGGACAA
>DAIOWA010000012.1:12668-12980 GCA_036758705.1 Pyrinomonadaceae bacterium
GGATGTCCGCGTTCCTTTAACTGGAGGAGCGGACAAGGATGTCCGCGTTCCTTTAACTGGAGGAGCGGACAAGGATGTCCGCGTTCCTTTAGGTTCCGGATTCCCAGCTGTTCATATACTCGACCATTTCCGGCGTGAGCTCATCGATGTTGACGCCCATTGCGCGGAGTTTGAGGGAGGCGATCTCCTGATCGACCTCGGCGGGCAGGACGTGGACGCCGTTGGCGAGTTTGCCTTTCTCTTTAACGAGATATTCGGCAGACAGTGCCTGATTGGCGAACGACATATCCAGAACCGATGCCGGGTGACCTT
>DAIOWA010000013.1:0-12928 GCA_036758705.1 Pyrinomonadaceae bacterium
TCAAAAGAAAAACCCGGCCGAATCATCTCAGCCGGGTAATTATCCATACTCACTCAAACCTATTCAGTCAGCAGACGCGAGATCTGATTATCGAGGTTTGCCGACTTGTCCCAGCCTTCAGCCCTAAGGCTGATCGTTCCCTGCTTATTGATCAGGAAATACGACGGAAAGCCCATATTGATGCCGCCGTCCTTGGTCATATTCGCGTATTTGAGTACCACGCCGAATCCATTCGTCAGTATCGTGTATTTGAACGGTGTCTTCTGCAGATACGGGTTGACCTTTGCCTCGTTCTCCATTGTCAGCGCGAGAAAAGCAACATCCTGGCCCTTGTACCGGTCAACGATCTGATTAAGCTTCGGGATCTCCGCGTGGCAGATCGCACATTTGGTCGACCAGAACGTAAGCACCACGACCTTCCCCTGCAGGTCTTTTAAGTTAACCGTCTGTCCGTCCAGGCTCTGCGCCACAAATACCGGGGCCGCCTGCCCTATCTGCAGATTCTGCTGTGCCGCCGCGGCGGTAACCAGCAGGAGTGAAAAAATGATCGTTAAAATTGCTCTCATCGGATGTTTTCTGGAGTGGGCGAATTAGTATAACGTAGTTAAAGGATGTTCAACATCCCTGTTTAAACTACATCTCTAATTTCACTCTTATCCAGAAAATTTGAATGGGGGCAGTCAAATTGACTTAACTCGGGCTTGCTTCGACCGGACGGTATACAGAAAAGACAGTAGCTTGGGCTGGGGCGAAAGCTCGCGTGCTAAAATTGTGTAATGCTTTTGACCGAACTCGAGGCTCGGGGATTCCGCAATTTAAGGGGTAATACCGGCTGCGGACCCGGCCTCAACATATTACTAGGTGACAACGGGCAAGGCAAGACCAGTTGGCTCGAAGCCATACATCTACTTGCGACCACGCGTTCGTTCCGAACAGCAAAACTCTCAGAAACGATCACCTTCGATGAGGCTTCGGCCGTTGTGGTTGGCAAGGTTTCGATCTCCGATGGGATCGAACACGAGCTTCGGGCTGTTCTTGAGGGAAACTCCAAGGCGTTTGCCGTCAACGGTAAACGCGAGACGATCCAGCGGTACCTCGGTGAATTACACGCTGTAGTGTTTAACGCCGACGAGCTTGAGGTGGTCCGCGGAACGCCCGAACACCGCCGACGATTCCTCGACGATTCCATCACCGCCATCCACCCGCCGTACGTGCAGACGATCGGTGACTATTCGCGAGTTCTGCGGCAAAAGAATTCGCTGCTCCAAGCCGCCCGCGATCGCGAGATGCCGCTCGAAAAGGTCCGCGAGTCGCTCGCGCCTTGGAACGAGCAGCTCGCTGCGGTCGCCTCAAAGGTCCATCGATCCCGCACGCGGATCGTCGAACGGTTAAATGCAGCACTCGCCAAAGGCTTGTTCGGCGATGAACGGATCACGATCAAATACGCCTCATCGCTCGAAGACAAGGGCGACATTTCAGACTACGAAGCGCTTATCGCCGAACGCCTCGAACTCCGCGTACAGGCCGAACTCGTCTCCGGCCATTCCCTGATCGGCCCCCACCGCGACGATCTCGAGATATCACTCAACGGCCGCGAGATCCGCAAATACGGCTCTTCCGGTCAGCAGCGAAGCGCGTTGCTGCTGCTTCAGCTTGCGAATATCGAGATATTCAACGAACAGCGCGGCGAGTATCCGTTGTTTCTGCTCGATGACATCGACGCGGAACTCGACTACCGCCGCATCGGCCAACTCCTCGAATACCTCGCGGGCCGAACACAGACGTTCGTTACGACATCAAAGGAATCATTCGCCGAGGAATTCGGATCGCTCGCGACCATTTTGCGAGTGGTAGATGGTGGATTTGTTGATAGTAACGCGGCACAAACAGCCGCATCATAGATCACACTTCGAAGGGGATCTCGGCATTCTGAAGTACGCCGAGTTCGTTGCGGGAAACCCGTTCGAGAAGTTTTGGGTCGTCAAAAAGTTTCACCAATCCGTTGACCGTCGCATAACGCGGCTCGTCAGCAACAGACACGGCAAGGTTGATGTACGAGCGAAGATACTGATCAAGCCCGTCGAGCAACGCTCCGCCACCGGTCAAGATCACGCCTCGATCATATATATCCGCGGCAACTTCGGGCCGAAGTTCGGTAAGCGTGTCTTTTACAAGTGCTGCGATGCGGCGAACCACGGCCTCGACAACCGGATAAACCTCGCCGGTCGTTATCTCAACCGCCGCGGGGCTGCCCGTCTGAACGTCACGCCCGCGTACGTCTATCGAACGCGAGATATCGTCGGGCAGAAATGCCGAGACGAACGTCGTCTTCAGTAATTCCGTCGTCTCTTCACCGACCTGCAATCCACGATGTCTGCGAAGATGCGTCGCGAGCACCGCGTTGATCTCATTGCTCCCAAATCGGTCACTGGCCGAGTGGACGACAGAACCCTTTGCGACAACAGCGATATTGGTCGTCCCGGCACCGATGTCGACTATAGCCGAAGCACGCTTGTCCGTCGGAAGAACGCCTGCGCCAAACGCCGCGGCGAGCCCTTCTTCCATCATAAAAACTTTGCCGATACCGGCTTCTTCGGCCGCGTTACTCAGCGCCCTTTGCTCAACGTGAGTAACATCCGAAGGCATGCTCATGATCGCCGAAAGAGCGATATTTGATCCGCCTGAGCGAGCCTTCTTTACGAAGTTCGCGAGCATCTTTTTCGTCCGCTCAAAGTCGGCGACAACACCGCCGATCAGCGGGGCTCTGACTGATACATCGCGGCCCTCGCGGCCGGTCATATCGGCAGCTTCCTGGCCAAACGCGACGATCTCTTCGGTCAACTCGTTGATGGCGATCAGCGACGGCTCATCGAGCACAACGCCTCGATCTTTGACGGCAATGATAGTACTTGCCGTACCGAGATCGATGGCCATCTGATCGGTCACGAGTTTTTTAAGCGAAGAGATCTTCAGCATATAAATGCGGTGCGTCAATTATAGTGCTTTTGCGGGCTGGCTGCCAAGAAAAATCGAAAGGATCAAAGAGATGAACTTAGCCCCAGCGAACCTCAAGCACATTGACCGGCTGGACCCGATTCTTGACGGTCAACGGCTCTCGTTGGTTTACGGGGATCAGATTCCCGCTGGCCGCTGCGGTTGCTTCCGACATTAATATCTGCCCGCCACCCGCGTTCGACTCCAGGCGAGAAGCGAGGTTAACCGTATCGCCGATCGCCGTATACTCCGACCGTTTGTCAGAGCCGATGTAGCCGATCGTCGCCTCACCCGTATGCAGCCCAATGCCGATCGCGATCCCTTCGTAGCCTTCCGAGCGAAGTTCATCGTTGAGTTTCGCGACTTGTTTTTGCATTGTAACGGCCGCCTTCACCGCGTTGAGAGCATCTTCTTCGCCGACCGTTGGTGCCCCAAAGATGGCCATCAGCCCGTCGCCAATATATTTATCCAGCGTTCCGCCGTGCGAGAAAATGATCTCGGACATCACTGAGAAATATTTGTTCAGCAGTCCGACGACCTTCTCAGGCTTCTCGCGTTCGGAGATGGCGGTGAATCCGCGGATGTCCGCGAAAAGCACCGTCACCAACTGATTCACGCCTCCGAGCCTGAACGAATCCGGACTCTGCAAAAGCTGCTTCACTACGTACTCCGGCATAAACCGGCTGTAATTCGCCCGCGCGACTTCTTCACGTGCGAGGCGTTTGTGAGCCTTAACCGTCTCGACCGTAACCGCTGTCTGAGCCGCGACCGCGCTGATCAGTTCAAGATGGTCGGACGTGAACGCCGCGAACGGATCGAGGCGGTCGGCGTAGATCACACCGTGAACGTTCGATTCCGTGATCAGCGGTGCGCAGATCGTCGAGCGAACGCCCTGCGATACGATCGATTCGGCACCTAAGAACTGTGCGTCGGTCTTCGCATCCTGGGATAGCAACGCCACCTTTTCACGCATTACTTTTTGCGTGATCGTGCGGCTGATCGTTATCGAATCGGCCGATGCGTCGATCGAGGCATCGCGGGTCTTCACACCAACCGGAACCAGGCTGTAGTCAAGTATCTTTCCGTCAAGAGTTTCATCCGCAAGCAGCGCGACCACACGGTCCGCCGGACTTCCGCGAAATATCAGATCGGTCGCTCGATCGAAGATCTCCTTGAGGTCAAAAACCGTCCCGATCGAACGGCTCATTTCGTACAGCAGTTCGAGCATCCGGGCCTTTCGACGCAGATCTTTGATCTCCTCCGGCGAAGCAAATTCCGATTCAATAGACAAATGCGACTGCCGGCCCATGATCTCGTTCGCCGAGATCTTCATCTGCGTCTGCCCAAGCGGCTTGTCGTCGTAATCGATCCCCTTTGCCGAGTCGGCGATCGTCGGCGCATGGCGCTCAACAGCCGGTGCTGCGACTGAAGCGGAGGCGTAGCTCACGTGATGCTCGGGGATGAAAGGCTGAGGAAGAACGTCGAGAAACGTCAGTTGGGTTTCGCCGATGATGACCGTATCTCCTTGGTCCAGCGATTTCTCTTGTGTTGGAGAGCCGTTTACAAAAACGTGGTTGACGCTTCGTTTGAGCGCACCGTTTTCATAGTAGCCGTCGACTATCCGAAACCGCTCACCATCCGCCATGATGTGCGCGTGTTTGCGCGACACGCGGCGGTCGTTGAGAACGATGCTGTTCTCGTTCGAACGTCCGATCGTGTAATTGCTTCCCGGCTCGAGCGGAAACTCGCGTTGGGCACCGCCCGGTTCGATGATCCTTAACTTCGCAGTCACAATATGCCTAATTGTAATTCGGAAAGAGCGAATGGTAAATTGAGCGCGTGCAACCGCCCATTTATCTCGATAATAATGCGACCACTCCGCTGGCTCCGGTTGTGATCGCTGCGATGACCGCCGCGTTCGAAGTTTTCGGCAATCCTTCGTCGGCGCACTCAGCCGGCAAGTCCGCCCGCGAAATCGTCGAAAATGCGCGTGCGTCGGTAGCGAAGTTGATCGGAGCCAAGAACCCGGAAGAGATCGCATTCACCTCCGGCGGCACCGACAGCGATAACTGGGCCATCCTCGGCGCGCTCGAATCTCAACCAGGCAAAGACCACATCGTCACAACCCGCGTCGAACACGAAGCGGTCCGAAAACTCTGCGAGAAACTCGAATCCCGCGGCTCTCGCGTTTCATGGATCGATGTCGATGAGAAAGGCCGGTTGGATCTCGGTCAGCTTTGCGATGCTCTCAGTTCAAAAACCGCCGTCGTATCCGTGATGATGGCTAACAACGAGACCGGTGTGATCTTCCCGGTCAACGAGATCGCCAATATCGTCAAAGCGAATTCAGCCGCTATATTTCACGTCGACGCTGTCAACGCCGCCGGGAAAATGCCGATCAATATCGAACACTCCGGCATCGATCTTCTCTCGCTCTCAGCCCACAAATTCCACGCTCCGAAAGGGATAGGTGCGCTCTACATTCGCGACGGCGTCCGTCTCTCACCGATTCAGATCGGCGGCGGCCAGGAGCGTGGCCGTCGCGCCGGCACCGAAGCCGTCCATCAGATCGCTGGTCTCGGGACCGCCGCAGAGCTAGCGGCAGATCTATCGCCAATGAAAGAGATCTGCCGTCTTCGAGACAAATTGGAATCGTCCGTACTCCAGCAATTCGATCTCGCGTCGGTAAACGGTGACCTAGGAAACCGCCTCCCGAACACTTCGAACATTTCGTTCGAAAACCTCAACGGCGAGATGATCCTCCACTACCTCGATGAAGCGGGCATCTGCGTCTCCACCGGCTCAGCCTGCAATTCGGAATCGAAGATCAGCTCACCCGTCCTCGCTGCGATGAATATCCCTTATTCAAAAGTCATGGGTTCGATCCGATTCTCTCTTGGCCGAACGACCATCGAAGCAGAGATCGACCAAACTATCACCGCCCTTGAATCGATCGTCGACCGGCTCGCATGAACGCCTGCAATAACAAAGATTGACAAAGTTCATTATCAGGATTTATCTTCAAACCCTGGAGAAAATGCAATGAATGTATCTCTTACACCTGAACTCGAAGCCTTCGTCCACGACAGAGTCGCCTCCGGCCGGTATACGTCTGCAAGCGAGGTCGTACGAGAAAGTCTGCGTCTTCTTGAAGACGAAGATCGCTCTAAGGAACACCGCCTTGAAGCTCTGAAAATGGAGATCAGCAAGGGCCTTGATGATCTCAGATCCGGCCGAGCTATTACGCTGGAGACGGAAGATGATTATGCCCGGCTGGCGGCTGAGATAAAAACCGAAGGTTTGCGCCTCTTTGAGAAACGCACGAATAATGGCAAAAGCTGAACTTTCGGGATCTGCCCGATATGACCTTTGGGATATCTATGCCTACTACGCTGAACAAGCCGATATTGCTATCGCCGACGAGATTCGTGATGAGTTGTTGGGAAGATTCCGCTTGCTCGCACAACATCGCCTTATAGGCAGTCCGCGGTTCCACATTTATCCCGAGATGCGGGCATTCCCCCACAAGAAATTCGTTATCTTCTATCTGCCTACGGATTTCGGGGTCGAGATATTACGCGTTATTCATTCTGCGAGAGACATCGAGAGTATGACCGAAAGGGATTTCGTTAACTAAGCGGCCTTCTCGATCCCGTATCGCGTCAACTTCAGATACAGCCCGCGGCGTGTTAATCCCAGTTCAGTAGCCACCCGCGAGATGTTCCAGTTATTGCGTGTCAGCGACGCGCGGATCATCTGCATTTCGAGTTTTGAAACCGCCTCGTCGAGAGTTCCGCCGTCGCCGATATTCGCGAACGGAGCGACCGCAGAATCGAACGATGTGATAGGCACGACGCGATCGCTGTTCGCGTAACTCGACATCGGCCGGGCCGAGCGTTTCAGTTCCGGCGAGAGATGCTCGGGAGTGACCACTTCACCGTCAACAGCCCTCGCGATTATTCGCTGTACTTCGTTGCAAAGCTGACGAACATTTCCGTCCCACTGGCAGACCATCAACAGGTCGACCGTTTGCGGCGTGAACGTAATATCACTCTTTCCGAATCGGGCTGAGTAGTGGTTGATGTAGTAATTGACCATCGGCGGTATTTCGGACCGACGTTCACGCAGCGGCGGTACGCGGAGGCGGATCACGTTCAAACGATAGAAAAGATCTTCGCGAAACGTTCCTTCCGCAACCTTCTCTTCCAGCGGCATATTCGTCGCGGCTATCACTCGCACGTCGACCTTGATGGGCCGCTTTTCGCCTATCGGCTGCACCTCGCCTTCTTGCAGAAACCTCAGCAGCTTCGGCTGAACGTCGAGCGGCAAGTCACCGATCTCGTCCAAGAACAAAGTTCCGCCATCAGCCGCCCGGATCATACCCGGCGAATCCGTCATCGCGCCAGTGAACGCACCCTTGCGATAGCCGAATAAATGTCCCTCGGCCAGCTCCTTCGGCACAGCCGTACAGTTGAACGGAACAAAGACCTTATCCTTCCGGTTCGACATTGTGTGGATAGCACGCGATACAAGTTCCTTACCGGTCCCCGATTCTCCTGTCACCAGCACCGTTACGTCGGACGAACGGATCTTGTAAACCTCTTCGACCAGATCCGTCATCGCCGGCGACGAATGAATGAAACCCGGCATTAGGCTGCTCGACGTGAAGGGGCTGGTATCTTGCTCCACCGAGACCGAGGTGTCGCGGTCCCGGAGTGCGACTACATCCAGTCCAAGCTCAACAACCCGAAGCAGCGGCTGGAGATTCGATCCATCATTGAGCGTCGCACCGGATCGCGGGTGGATCATTAGAGTCGCCGGTTCGCCGTTAGTCGGTTTGATCTGTAGGACCGCAAGGTCTTTGGTCCTTAGAAATGTCGGCTCACCGCCCTTCTCATGCGCTGCCTCAAACTTTCTCAGCAGTTCGACACTGTCCTTAGGGGCATATCCGTGTGTGATGAATGGCTCCAAAACCTTCTGTGCGTTTGGCTGCGCTATCACTATCTTCTTGGCTCCGGTTTCCTGCTGCAATACAGCCATCAACTCGCGAAACAGAAGCTCTCGCGATGCCGTCGCTTCCGCAAGCCGCACCATCAGAAGCTGCGAAACTACCGAATTTGATCGCTTCGATCGGCTCTCTTCCGCCGATATCGAAACGCTCTTTAGGCGGTCGATATGTTCTTTTGCCGAGTCGGCAAGGCCATCTATGCCAAGAGTTGAGAAAGACTCGCCGGCACGCAGCAAATGCTTGATCGCCCGGTCGCGATGTTCGGGCTCCAGATGGGCACCGAGAAGATAGTTGGCAAGGGCGGTGTGATACAGGTCGCCCGCCGCTTCGAATATCGTCAAACAGCGGCTGAAATGATGAACCGCGAGCTCCGCATCGCCCGAATCCGCCGCCGCAAGTCCGCGGATCCGTTGAATATTGCCGAGCACGAAAAAGTCCGCCGTCGGGTCGCGTTCTTCTACGATCTGAAGCTGGTTCTCACATTCGCCAGTTCGGTTCAGGTAAAGCAGACTCTCGGCCAGCACTAACCCGGCCATGATCGCATAGTGCTTGTCGCCGATCTTGCCCGAAAGCTCGATCGTGTCCCTAGCCTTAGTCTCGGCCCGCTCGAATTCGCCTTTTGCGAGATAGCAGCGCGCGAGATTGCGCATCGCCTGCACCTCATACCATTCGCGCTTCTTGTCTTTGGCGATCGCAACCGCTTCCTCTAACAAGCTGCTCGCGTCGTCAAGATCACCGCGCAGGATCATCAATTCGCCAAGGCTGTCGAGAATTCCCGCCCGGTGCGCGTGGCCGACCTTCGTCGCAAGATCGAGAGCACGCCTGATCATCCTCTCCGCTTTTGGCCAATCGCCGGTCAGCACCAGATTGATGCCAAGATTGTTATAGGCGATCACCGAACTCAGGACATATTCCGTTCGATCAAAGAATTCGATCGAGCGTTCCAGTGCTTCGATGCCTTTTTGCGGTTGTCGCAGAAACCAATAGGCCCCCGACATATCCGTATATATCTTGCCAAGCATGAACGGAGCCGAACGCTCGCCGATGATCTGGATACCGAGATCGAAATATTCCAACGACTTCTCGCTCCGGCCTTCCTGGTGATAGCTGATCGCGATCTCGCGATACGCTTCGGCCATCCCGAGCCAGTCTCCGTTATGCCGATAATGTGACAGAGCACTCTCAGCATGATCGCGGCAGATAGCACATTCGTTCAGCTTTCGATATACCCTCGCAAGGCCTGTGTCGATCGGCCCAAGCAACGGTAGAAGGTTCGCCTCCTTCGCCCGATCGTGATTTTCCTTTAACAGCGTCACCGCCTTCGGATGGTCGTTGAGGTTGTTGTAACCAATGGCGAGCTGGGTAGTAACGCGAACCTGCGTTTCCGGTGAAAGTAACCCGAGATTATCTGGATCCTCGTACGGCGTCAGAAGTTCGAGGGCCTCTTTATACTTACCAAGGGTTTCAAGACTAAATGAGCGGAGCCGTTTGAGATTCGCGAGGTCGTCGGCCGTATGGTCAAACGCGATTATCGTCTCGGACAGCAAAGCTTCAGCCTCGGTCGAAAGTCCTTCGCGGAGTTTCTGGCCTACATCCCGAAAGACGTTCGAGAGCGATTCGCGGGCGATGTTTCGCGAACCTTTATGGCCGGCCTCGGACGCCGCAAACGGCATAACCCGAGACTTCGACAACGTTTTTGCCGGAGCGGAACCTTTTCTCATTCTGGTTTCCTCGCGTTAAACGCCTAATCAGCCTGAATTTTCAGGTATTTATGATCGAATTGAATACTTAGTAAACAGCGCTGTCTGAAAGGTAGCAAATATATGGTCGGCGCGTCTACAACTTTATCGGCAGGCGTCTTTAGAAAAGCGGGTGCTATGATAACCTCGCCTTTTATGCCCGATCTTCCCGACATCGGCGATTCCGACGTTCTGGTCGAATCCGAGACAAAGCTCGAAAAGCCAAAGCTTTTCAAGGTTTTGCTGCACAATGACGACTTCACAACCATGGAATTCGTCATCTGGGTGCTCGAATATGTCTTTATGAAGGATCAACCCGAAGCGTTCGCGATAATGCTAAAGGTCCACAACGAAGGCGTCGGCATCGCCGGCATCTACCCCTACGACATCGCCTATATGAAGTCCCAAAAAGCGATGAACCTCGCAAAGGCCCGCGAATACCCGCTCCTCTCGACCGTCGAGGAAGAATGAAGGTAAGCAGCGGGGCGATCTCGTGTTAAAATATATTCGTGAGTCCCACAGTCTTTCGCGAAGGCCCGTTTCGGTTCTACTTCTTTTCTCGAGAGGAATCGCGAATGCACATTCACGTGAACGCATCATCCGGCGAGGCAAAATTCTGGATGGAGCCTTTGATCGAAATGGCCGTTAATCACGGGCTGAACGAGCGTGAAGTCAGAGCAGTAAAGAAGATCGTGGAAGAGAATAGGGAAAGATAGTGAACGCCTGGAAGGAACATTTTGAAAGCTGAAGTTACTAACATTTCTGAACATGGCTTCTGGCTTCTTATCGACGATACGGAGAAGTTTGTCTCGTTTAAGGCTTTTCCATGGTTTGAAGAAGCTTCTGTCCGCGAATTGACCACCGTCGAACTACAGAGCCCGGAGCATCTCTACTGGCCTCTTCTCGATATCGATCTTGCGGTAGATTCTATCGATCACCCTGAGAATTTTCCGCTCGTAAGCAAGGTTGGGAGACTAGAAACCGTTTAATCGTCTTTCAGTCCTGTGCTATCTTATTTAAAGAATATGCGGAGGCCATCGCCCATTATTAAGAACATTATTGGGACTACGTTCGGCGAGAGTTGAGCGGCCGCAAGAGTTTGCCTATTAGTCCCGAGCTTGACGTTAAGCTCGGGACTTTTTGATTTTTATCCATGAGCGAAACATTAGACCTGAAGAAAACCGTCAACCTGCCAAAGACCGATTTCTCGCAGAAAGCGAACCTCGGCCAGAGCGAGCCCGCGCGTCTCAAGAAATGGACCGAGATGGGCCTGTACGAAAAGATCGCCGAAGAGCGAAAGGGCCGCGAAAAGTTTATCCTCCACGACGGCCCACCGTACGCGAACGCGGACATCCACATCGGTACGGCGCTGAACAAGATCCTCAAAGATTTCGTCGTCAAGACGCGTTCGATGATGGGCTTCGACGCGCCTTATGTACCCGGCTATGACTGTCACGGCCTGCCGATCGAGACGCACGTCGAGAAGAAGCTGGCTGAGAAAGGCAAGAACAAGGCTGACATTCCTGTCGCGAGCTTTCGCCGCATCTGCCGCGAACACGCATCGACGGCGATGAACAACCAGACGCGCGATTTCAAACGCCTCGGCATCCTCGGCGAATGGGACAACCCATATCTGACGATGTCGCCGGAATACGAATCGTCAACCGCTCGGCTCTTCGGCACGTTCCTCGAACGCGGGTACGTCTACAAAGGCCTGCGTCCGGTCTACTGGTGCATACACGATCAGACGGCGCTTGCCGAAGCCGAAGTCGAGTACAAAGAGCACACGTCGCCGTCCGTTTATGTAAAGTTTCCGATGAAGTCCGACCCGTCTCAGATCGATCCGGCACTCGCGGGCAAGAACGTGTTCGTCGTGATCTGGACGACGACACCCTGGACGCTTCCGGCGAATATGGGCATCGCCGTGCATCCCGATTTCGATTACTCCGCGATCGTCGGAACGCGGACGCCATCGTCCGCGTCTGGACCACATGAAGGGGAAGAGATTTACATTGTTGCGACCGAGCTTGTTAATCATTTCGCTTCTCTAAACGCGGACGATGGCGTCCGCGTTCCGGAGATCGCACGATTCAAAGGCTCGAAGCTTGATCGGCTCGAGGCAAAGCACGCCTGGCTCGACCGCACTTCACTGATAATGAACGGCGAGCACGTCACACTTGGAGAGGCCGATGCCGAGGTCGAACTCGACGTTCGCTTTGAAGATAAGACAGCGAAAAAAGCGGGTACGGGTGCCGTCCACACAGCTCCCGGCCACGGCGCTGACGACTTTCACATCGGCAAAGCCTACGGCCTCGAGATCTACAATCCGGTCGACGCCGCAGGTAAGTTCGTCGCGGATGTCGAGCATTTTGCCGGAATGAACATCTTCGACGCGAACCCGAAGATCGTAGAGTTTTTACGCGAACGCGGAATGCTCGTTTACTCAGAAAAGTATCAGCATCGTTATCCACACTGCTGGCGATGCAAGAACCCGGTCGTCTTCCGTGCGACCCCGCAATGGTTCATCTCAATGGATGAGATCCAGGGCGACACGGGAGCAAAACCTCTCCGCCAAGCCGCACTCGATGAGATCGGCAACGTGAACTGGCATCCGTCGTGGGGCGAAGGCCGAATGTCGAATATGTTCAAGGGACGACCGGACTGGTGTGTCTCGCGGCAGCGTTCGTGGGGTGTTCCGATCCCGGTTTTCTACTGCAAAGGCTGCGACGAAACGATCGCGGACCCCAAGATCATCGATCACGTCGCTGATATCTTCGCGCAGGAAACCGCCGACGCTTGGTACGCACGTCCCGAGGGCGAATTGCTGCCCGAAGGATTCAAATGTCCGAAGTGCGGCGATACGGACTTCCGCAAAGAGACCGACATTCTTGACGTCTGGTTCGATTCCGGCTCAAGCTGCGTTGCCGTGCTCGAAACCCGCGGCGACACGCTCCGGTTCCCGGCCGACGTATATCTCGAAGGCGGCGACCAATATCGCGGCTGGTTCAACTCATCTTTGAGCTGCGGCATCGCGGCCCACGACCGAGCGCCGTATAAGCAGATCGTCACGCACGGCTGGGTCGTCGATGGTGAGGGCAAAAAGCAGTCGAAATCGCTCGGTAATGTCACCGCTCCGCAAGAGATCATTGACAAATCCGGGGCCGAGATCCTGCGTCTTTGGGCGGCC
>DAIOWA010000014.1:0-12895 GCA_036758705.1 Pyrinomonadaceae bacterium
CAAGTTCGCCCAAGGACATTTGAGCCGGGTTGCAAATGATGCCGCCCTTGCCGCCGCCGAAAGGAACATTGACGACCGCGCATTTCCAGGTCATCCAAGCCGAAAGTGCCTTGACCTCATCAAGCGATACGTCCGGAGCATATCGGATCCCGCCCTTTGCCGGGCCTCGAGCAAAATTGTGCTGTACACGGAAGCCTTCGAAGACCTCGATGTGTCCGCTGTCCAGGCGAACCGGGATGTAGACCTTGATCTCGCGGCTCGGGACGCGCATGACCCGGTAGAGGTCTTCGTCCAGCCCGAGAAGTTGCGCGGCCCGGTCAAAGCGTTCGCTCATAGCCTCGAACGGATTCTTCTCATCACTCCCTTTGAAGCGCCGCATTTCATCAGCCATTGGATTAGCCATTTTCTATTAACTCTCCAGTTTGGATATCTGTATTAAGTTGCCGGCGTCCAGCGGCCGGGCTGCCGTCGAGCCCGATCGAAACCCCTGAAGGTCCAGCGTTATGTATCGGAAACCTATCGATGAAAACTTTTCGTTGACCGCGTCGATCACTGTGGTGTCGAACATCCGATCCATTTCGTCGCGGCCGATCTCGATCCGTGCGAGTTCATCGTGAACGCGAACGCGAAACTCGCGAAAGCCGAGGGCTCGAAGATATGCTTCGGCACGCTCGATCCTTCCAAGGCGTTCGATGGTCACGGGGACGCCGGTAGCAATCCGCGACGAAAGACACGGGCTTGCCGGAATGTCCCACGTTGGCAGGCCCAGTTCCCTGCTCGCCTCACGGATATCGGCCTTCGTGAAGCCGATCTCAGCCAGCGGACTGCGCACTTCATGGTTCGCGGCGGCGATCCGGCCGGGGCGGTGGTCTGAAAGGTCGTCGGCATTCGTCCCATCAACAACCGCGGCGGCCTCAAGTTCAGAAGCCTCGGTTGCCAGCCGCGTGTACAATTCGTCCTTGCAGAAGAAACAGCGGTCAGCACCGTTCGCCGTATAGTTGGGGTCTGCGAGTTCGCCGGTGTCTATGGTTGTGAAGTTGAACCCGCGGGAGTTCGCGATCTCGCGGGCCTGTTGCTGCTGAAAATCGGAGACGCTTGCCGAAATACCGGTTACGCAAAAAGCGTCCCGGCCAAGTTCCTCGGTCGCGATCGCTGCCAGGTAAGTGCTGTCGACTCCGCCCGAATAGGCTACCAACACGCGTCCTAATCCGCGCATCATACTGCGAAGTTCGTGCTGCTTTTCCGCAAGGCTGGTAATGGCTGGCGGCGAGGCGTTTTTTTGGATACTCTCGATCATTCCCGGGAAGAAATCGATCTGCCGCAGGCGCGTGCAAAAACGAGATTCTATCTGACCAAATTGCCTAAGGCAAACAGTGTCGAATCAGCAGATGTTATATTGAGATAATTGCCGATGATAGCTAACCGTTCCATACCCCGATATCTTGCTGTTTTGTTTTTTGCCTTGCTGACTTTTGGCGCAACGGGGAATCTCGCCCGGGCCCAGACGGAAGACAGGGCTCAGCAGGCGATCGAGTTGTTTAACCAGGGCCAGGACGCCCACGAAAAAGGCGACCTTGCCGCGGCTCTCGGTTTTTATGAGAAAGCGCTTGCCGGCTTTCCCGAATTTCCCGAAGCAGAGCTGCAACGCGGAAATGCCCTGCTCGCCCTGAAACGTCCTGACGATGCTGAGAAGGCGTTTAGAAAAGCTCTGGAACTCCGCGGCGATTGGACGCTGGCGATGTCAAATCTTGGCTCTCTGCTGGTTGAACGGGGTAAGTATGCCGAGGCGGAAAAGCTGCTGACCAAGGCTCTCGAAAGCGACGATATGAATCAGGCCGCGATCGCGGCAATGGCAGATCTTCGGCTTCGAAATAGCGCTGACGAAAAGGTCCTTCGAGACTTACTTGCCAAGCTGTCTTCATTCTCAGGGAACGTCCGGCCGACCCTCTCGGTATTGTCTGCCAAGGCTGCCATCGAACTGCGTCTGAGAGAGACGGCTGCGGCGAAAGCAACCGCCCGAAGAGTGATCGAGATCGAACCTAGAAATGTTTCAGCGAATATGGTACTGGCCGAGGTTGCGTTGATGGAACGTGATGCGGATCTCGGCGAAACCTATGTCAGAACAGCGGAGGCCGCCGGTGCCGTTACGGATGAAACAAAGCGACTGCGGGCGGTTGCTTTGACAATGAAGGGCAAAAAGACAGAGGCTCTAGCACTGCTCGAATCGATCGACGCGCCGAGTGAGGCCGTTCGGTCCATGATCGCCGAGATCAAGGACGGTGACGTTGCGGACCTGACCGGTTTAGAGGCCAAAGTCCAGCGCACGCCGGATGATGTCAACGCGTTAACGAAACTCTGTCACGGGTTGCGTATCTCTGATCCACTGAAGGCCGCCGCATACTGCCAACGAGCATCGGCCCTTGAGCCCACCGAACTATCGCACGCGATCGGATTTGGCGCGGCATTGGTCCAGGCGAAGCAGTTCGACCAGGCGGTACTGCTGTTCCGAAAACTATTGACCATTGCCCCGGAAAATGCGACGATACGGGCAAATCTAGCAACAGCTCTTTTTCAGTTGAAACGCTATGCGGAAGCTAAAGCGGAGTTTCGCTGGCTTACCGAAAAGCAGCCTCAATCGGCGGCCGCGTACTTTTTTTTAGGCATCGTGCATGATCAGCTCGGGGAATATATGGATGCTTTGGCGACATATCAACAGTTCCTGCGCGTCGCGGATGCCGAGAAGGACAAGCTTGATATCGAGAAGGTCAATCTTAGAATGCCCGCGGTGCAGCGATTGGCAAAAGAGCGAAAGGGCAAGAAAAGCGACGAATAATTTACGCGAACGGTGGAGGTGATCGTGATGAGAAGAGAAAGATCAGTGGGGATGCTCAGCCGGTATTTGGTACTTCTCGCGTTCACGATCTGCTTTGCCGCGGCCGTCAGTGCCCAGCCGCCGACTCAGGACGATGTAGACGAGTTCGATCCGGATGCCGCTCCGCCGCCGGTGCGGGCGATGAACCATAGTGAGCGTACTCAACTTGATAGCCAACAAGGACTCAAGGAACGTACCAAACTTGCACTCGCGTTAATGAGTTCCCGCCTCAGTAAGGCTGAAGAATTAAACGCGAAAAGCGAATTCGCCGCGATGTACAGCGAACTTGGCGGCTTTCACGCACTAATGGACGATACGCTTGATTATCTCGAATCGGCACCGAAGAGAGATAAGACCCTGGACAATCTAAAACGATATGAAATGGGCCTCCGCGGATTTGCCCCGCGTCTCGCTTTGATCAGGCGAGAGGCCCCGCAGGAGTACGACCATTACGTGCGTGTCCTGCTTCGATATTTACGCGACGCTCGCAGCAAAGCGATCGAGCCTCTGTTCGGAAATTCAGTAGTACCAAACCGGCCCACGACTTAAATGAAGTACTTTTCCCGATATTCCCTTCTCACTCTTTTAGCATTCGCAACCTTGTTCTCAGCCGCCGCCGGCCAGCGGCGTGACTTTGTAACAGAGCAGGAAGGCGAATTGATACGCGAGGCTCAGGAGATCGACCTTCGGATCGATGTGCTGACGAAATTTATCGATCGACGCCTCGCCGCAGCGAATATCGCCGGGCACACGTGGACGCCTCCGAAAAAGAATGCTGAACTGTGGGGACCGGAGCCGACGGGATCTCGAAGCGAACTTCTATCGGACATTAGGCGACTATTGCAGAAATCGATCGATGACATCGACGACATCGCGTCGCGTCCGAAAACTGCGATCGAAGGCAATGAAGTAGGCGGCAAACTTTTTCCCAAAGCAGTTCGAAATCTAGCCGCTGCCGCTACTCGATACAAGCCGATCTTCCAGGTTGAACTCGAAAGATCGACATCGAATACGGACAAGGGCCTGTTGATCCAGTCGATCGAATTCTGCGACCAGATCATCGAGGCTTCATCGCAGATCGCCCCTGAAGAACCCAAGAAGAAAAAGACCGAATAGATTTTTGGTCTACGTCAGTCGATCGATGAGGAAGCTGCTCGAGCAAATGTAGAACGAGCAAAGTATTAGCTCACCTACGGTGATCGCGGCGATGAACTTCGCAAAATTCATCTTGCTCGACCCGGCTACATAGCAAACCGCATCCGTCGGCACCAGCGGAAAGAAAGCCCATAAGAAAACGAACGCGATACCTGTCGGATGTTCCAATCGGCTTCGGATCTTTGCGACCGCATCCGGCTTTCGCGTCTCGAAGAATTCGCTGATCCCAAGCACATCCGAAAACCAGTAGATCATCGATGAAGAAGCAATGATGCCGAGCATTGAGATGGTAAGCACAATCCACGGCTCGGCCGGGAACGCCAGCGTTCCCGCGATGATGAGGGGTGTTGAAGGAAGAAGCGTGAACCCGCGAACCACCGAGAACAGCAGGTAGATCAACAGAGCCTCGCTGCGAAAAGTTGTGAGTAACGCAGCGATCCCTTGCGGCGTAAATTGTTCCGGCCAAATGAAAAAGGACAGCAACCCCGAGACGACGATTGCTGCCCAAAGAATGATAGCGAAGACCCTGTACATAGGTCGGCTCTCCGCTTTCTAGGCTGATTTCGCCGAAACTTCGGACTCAGGCTTCCAACGAAGTACCGGCTTCCGAGCTGCGGTTGCTTCGTCGAGACGGCCGATACGGGTGGAATGCGGAGCATCGAGCACGAGTTGCGGATTCTCGCGGGCCTCGCGATCGATGTCCTTCATCGCCTCGACAAACGCGTCGAGATCGGCACGCCCTACGGACTCGGTCGGCTCGATCAACATTGCTCCTTCAACAACCAGCGGGAAGTAAACCGTCGGCGGATGGAAGCCGTAATCGATCAGCCGCTTGGCGATGTCGAGCGTATGCACGCCGGTCTTGGTCTGGTTCTTGTGCGAGAAGATCGCCTCGTGCATACAATCGGATTCGTACGGTTTGTGATAGACGTCTTTGAGCTGTTCGCCGACGTATCGTGCATTCAGCACGGCTGTCTCGGTGGCCTCACGAAGGCCGTCGTTGCCGTGAGTGTAGATGTAGCTCAAGGCCCGAACCATCATTCCGAAGTTGCCGAAGAATGCCTTGACACGGCCGATGGAGTTCGGGAAGTTGTAGTCGAGCTTGTATCGCGGCTGGCCGCCCGCTGACGCAGGCGGTTCTGACACGACGCGTGGAGTTGGTAGAAATTCCGCGAGTTCTGCCGTACAACAGCACGGCCCGCATCCGGGTCCACCACCGCCATGGGGAGTAGAAAACGTCTTGTGGAGGTTCAGGTGAATAACATCGACACCCATATCGCCCGGCCTCGCAACGCCGACCAGAGCGTTCATATTCGCTCCGTCCATATAGACGAGTCCGCCGGCTGCGTGGATGATCTCGCAAATCTCCTTGATGTCTTTTTCAAAGATGCCGACCGTGTTCGGATTGGTGAACATTACACCCGCGACTCCGCCCTGATCACACAACTCGCGGAGGTGATCCATGTCGGTCAGGCCATCGGCGGTAGCTCGGATCGCCTTGACGGTGAATCCGGCGAGTGCGGCGGAAGCGGGATTTGTTCCGTGTGCCGATTCAGGGATAAGCATCACGCGACGATCCTTTGACGCTTCGCCGTCGCGTTTGTCTAGCAGAGCACGGATCAGCATCACACCGGTCATCTCGCCGTGAGCACCCGCCGCCGGTTGGAGCGATACGCCCGGAAGTCCTGTGATCTCAGCGAGGTCTTCCTGAAGCTTGTAGATGAGTTCGAGAGCACCCTGCGATTCTTCTTCAGGAGCGAGCGGATGCAGATTCGCGAATCCGGCGATGCGGGCGGTCTTCTCGTTCAGCCGCGAATTGTACTTCATCGTGCAAGACCCGAGCGGATACATCCCGAGATCGATGGAGTAGTTCCATGTAGACATTCGCGTGAAATGGCGTACGACATCGACCTCTGAAACCTCGGGCACACCCGCGAGATCGTCATCGCGGCGGAGTTCCGCCGGAATAACATCAGCCGTTTCCGGTACATCGAGCTTCGGCAGCCGATAGCCGATCCGGCCCGTCTGCGATCGTTCGAAGATCAAACCTTCATTCTGTGTCGGATGCTGTGTAACTTTCTTAATGCTCATGGAATAATGTCAAAATGTCTGCGTCCGTTAATGCGGTAAATGTTAAAGTCGGAATCAAGCGTTAGTATCTTGTTTGTTCCTAATTTTTCTGCGGCGGCAACCAGAGAAGCATCAGCGAAATCCATCGGCGTATCTGTGTATTTCTCCATCAGAAAATGCGTGCGGATAAGTTCGCCTCTATCCGGGTGATGCAGCATTAATTCTTCAGAATTAAGCAGCTGCCACAATGCGTTTTGTCCTTTCCATCCGAGATTTTTATGCAAATAGTACATAGCTTCCGTAATACACGGAATCAATGTGATCAGCTTACTCTTCTCGACAATGGCGATCCTGAGAGTTCTAACACATCGTAAATGATCTTCGCCCTCACTCTTATCGCAGATCGCAATAAGCGGACTCGTGTCTATCAAGATCATTGTTGACTTCTTGTTTTAGCTCGCGACCGATCTAATTTTGTCTCTATTGCTTCACCGAAAACGCTTTTTATACGCTTATCAAGCGGGATGGACCTATCGGATTTGTCCGTGTTAGAGCTATCGAATGCTCCTATAAAATCATCCCAAGCCTTCCGCCGTGCTTTATCTGAGACCTTCCTCTTTTTTACCGGTTGAAGCTTCTGTTCGACCCATACTTCCGGCGGCACACCGTTTCGGGCGGCTTCGATCGTTACAAATTCGTAGGTTTCATCACTAATTTTTATCGTGTGACTCATAGCTGCCATTCTAGTATACAATCAGTGACTACACGGAACCGTTCCGCCTTCCAACTATCGTCTTAAACTGGACGGCAATACCTCAAAATCTTCAGTACGCGGCAGCTTGAACCACGCTTCTTTAATTGCGTCCGGAGCTTCCATCAATCTACGCTCTTGCAGATTCAACCACCCGCCGATGCTGGTCACGCGTGCGGCGAGTTCACCGTCTTCCTTATAGATACTGTTAATGACGCGAAACCTCGAACCGTCCTCGCTGAATCCGCCATTCTCGATCGTGACCCGCAGTTCGTCGAGCATGACGGCCTCGCGGAAGTACTCTGTATGATCGCTCTTGATCACCGGTCCAAAGCCATGCTTCAGAAAGTTGGACGGCGGAAATCCGCATGCGTCAAAGAACCCGATCCGCGTATCGACGGCGTACTCGAGATAAACCATATTGGCGACGTGTCCATTTGGATCTACGTCACGCCAACCGACGGTGAATGACCTTTCGAATACCTCGCTCATCTACGCCGTTGGCAATCCCTTCCTTGCGACATCACCCACAACGCTGCAGAACCGGTCGAGTTCCCAAAGCGTCGTGTAGACGTTCGGCGTGATGCGGATGCCGGTGAACTCTTCGTGGACGATCGGCGTCGTGAAGATCTTGTGCTTCGACATCAGATATCCGCCAAGCTTCACCGGATCGACGCCATCGATCTTGAAATTGGCGATGGCACACGACTGCTTTGGATCGAACGACGTGTTGAACCCGACCTTTGGGATCGCCTTCAAGTTGTTCATCCAGTATCGCGACAGATACCGCAGCCGCTCTTCCTTTCGCTTGCCGCCCATCGCGTTGTGAAACAGGATCGCCTCGCCGATAGCGAGCCGCATCGCCGCCGAATGCGTACCGATCTCCTCGAATTTACGGATGTCGTTTTTATTCTTATCCTCGCTCGCCATCAACGCCCAAACTTTCGGGATCTTGTTCTTTTTCACGTACAGCAGGCCGGTTCCCTTCGGAGCGTAGAGCCATTTGTGCAGCGACGAGCCGTAGTAATCGCACTGCAGATCGTCGCGTTTGAAATCGAACTGAGCGAACGCGTGAGCCCCGTCAACGATCGTGTCGATGCCCCGTGCCCGAGCCATTTCGCAGACCTTCTTCACGGGATTGATCTGGCCTGTGAGATTGATCTGATGCGATACGAGAATGAGCTTCGTTCTCGGCGTCACAGCCTTCTCAAAAGCTGCGGCGATGTCGTCCGCGTTCACCGGTGCGATCGGGATCGGGATCAGTTTTAGCTTTAATCCTTCGCGGAGTTCACGCTGCTTCAAGGTCGTGATCATCCGCGGGTAATCCTGCGTGCTTGTCAGTATTTCGTCGCCAGATTTCAGGTCGAGGCCCATCAGCAGGATCTCAAGCGACTCGCTTGCGTTTCGCGTGATCGCGATCTCCTCGGCATCACATCCGAAGATCTCTGCAAGACCCGTCCGAACCGTCTCCGACTGCGGTTCGAGCAACTGCCACATCGTGTAGGCCGTCGCGTCTTCCTGCTGCCACGTATAGCGGACAAACGCCTCGGTCACGATACGCGGGCTCGGGCTGACACCGCCGTTATTAAGATTGACGATGCCTCGCGTGACCGAGAACGACTGTTGGATCACCGCCCAGAAATCTTCATCCGCAGCTACAGCGATCGGCGAAAGATGATCGACCGACTTCCCTGCCGCCTGAACATCCTTCCACAAGGAAGCAACCGTCGCCGAAGACATCGCCATCAGGCCAAGACCTTTACCAGCGGAGGAGATGAATTTTCGTCGGTCAATGTCCATCGTTCGGTTTATAAATCGCGACCAGCTAGTATTTCTTCCTTTCGTATCGCGATGATCAGCGTTCGATTCATGCTCAGCACTTCGACCGTCGCACGACCGGTCGGCGTTTTGCCCCTAATTCTTACATCGCTCCATTCAAAATGCTCGGACCATGCATTGTTTCGTGGATCGAAGATATTAACCTGAATGCCCGTCTTCGGATCAGTACCGGTTTGTTTTGCCCCTTTCCGCAGCGAACACGAGACACAAGCCAATGCCAAATTGTCGGCGACCGTCTCCCCGCCGCTGGCTATCGGCCGAATATGGTCAACGTGAAATGTAGCCTCTTGTCCCTTTTGCGAGAGTCGGCAATACTCACAGCGATTTTCGGCCCGTCGGATAACCAGTTTGCGAAGGAAAACGGGAATATGGCTCGAACTCATCTCGTGTTGTCCACACGCTCAGAACGTAACCGCATCAGTGACAGCATCTCGGCCAATTCGACCAATCCTTCGGCTTCCTTACGCTCGCCGACCGATAGCCTTTCACCCCGATCCTGGCGGTCGAGCAAAGTTTGCAATCGAGCATCCACCGCTTTGGGCAACCTGATCTTCTCGGCCGAAAATGGCATCTCAATTTTTATCCGAGCATTTTGTGGCATATCTACTAGGTTATTCTATGTTGTCGGCGACATCGCTATCAGGCCGAGGCCTTTGCCAGCGGAGGAGATGAATTTTCGTAGGTTTATATCCATGGAAATCTCTAGCTAAAGATCACGTCTGCAGTGTGGACAAACAACAGCTTTTATACGAATCCGCTCAGCACAAAAAGGGCAATCCCTGTAATCGGTTTGAAATCCTCGAAAAGTCCTGAATACAAGAACGCCGATTGTCACGACACCCGCAAACATTACGAGGAATACAAAAGCAAAAAGGATTTCTATTGTCCCAAAGGTCATTAGGAAGGCAGTGCCTCAATAAGCCCGTCAATATTCGCCTTCGAACTCGTTTCCGTCACACAGACCAAGAACTCGTTGTCGCGGCCGCCGTAGTATTTCGACAACGCGAGTCCGCCGATCACGCCCGCAGAGCGGACCGATTCCAGGATCGAAACAGCCGAACGGGGACCACGAACGACGAACTCATTGAACGTCGGAGCAGCGAACGGTATCGAGTAGCCGTCCAGTGCAGCGATCGAATTACGAGCGTATGCCGCCTTCTGAGCGTTCTGCATCGCTACCTCTTGCAGCCCGGCCTTGCCCATCGTTTCCATATAGATGGTAGCGGCGAGAGCGATGAGGCCCTGGTTGGTGCAGATGTTGGATGTAGCCTTCTCCCGACGGATGTGCTGTTCGCGGGTCGAGAGCGTGAGCGTAAATCCGCGATTGCCGTTCTTGTCGTATGCGATGCCGCAGAGGCGTCCGGGCATATTGCGGACGTACTTGTCTTGCGTTGCAAAAAGCCCGACGTGCGGGCCGCCAAAGCTCATTGGGATGCCGAACGACTGTCCTTCGCCGACCACGATATCCGCACCGCAGCTTCCCGGCGATTTCAGCAAGCCGAATGAGATTCCTTCGGTAACAACGACGACGAACAACGCTCCAACCGCATGAGCCGCATCGGCTAGAGCTTTCAGATCCTCAACGCATCCGAAGAAGTTCGGCGACTGCACGACCAATGCTGCGGTCGTGTCATCAAGAGCCGAGAGGTCGCTCAAGCGTCCCGTGGCTTCATCGAACGCGACTTCGACGATATCGGCATCACCGTGTTTCGTGTAGGTCTTCGCGACCTCGCGATATTCAGGATGAACGCTCGTCGCCACGACGATCTTGTCGCGACGCGTCACGCGTTGAGCCATCAGGTACGCCTCGGCCATCGCCGTCGAGCCATCGTACATCGACGCGTTCGCGACTTCCATTCCGGTCAACTGACATATCAGCGTCTGGAACTCGAAGATGTACTGCAGCGTTCCCTGCGATATCTCGGGCTGATATGGCGTGTAGGACGTGAAGAACTCGGACCGCTGGATCAGGTGATCGACGATCGTCGGCGAGAAGTGCGAATAGACGCCCGCACCGAGAAACGAAGGCTTGGTCGCAGCCGTATTTCTCGCGGCCATTTCTTCCATCGCCGCGATTACCTCGGGCTCGGCAAGCGGATCGGTGATCTTCAGCTTACGGTCAAGCTGCACGTCGGCAGGGATCGAACGAAACAACTCGCTCGCATTAGAAAGCCCGATAGAATCGAGCATTTCGGCACGTTCTTCGGGCGAATTTGGAATATAACGCATAAATCAGTCTAGGAAGTCTTGAATGTCCAGGAAGTCTCGGCAGTCAGAACCGGAACTCAGGGTCTTTCTTCCCAGACTTCCTAGACTTCCCAGACTCTCTAGACTTAGGCTGACGCCTCTAAATACTCTTCATACTCCGCACTGTTAAGCATGCCGTCAGCTTCAAGCGGATTATCCATTTTAACTTTGATGAACCAGGCATCGCCGTATGGGTCGCTATTTACCTTTTCCGGCGTATCGTTGAGGCCGTCATTCACCTCAACGATCTCGCCTCCGATCGGTATGAACACCTCTGAAACGGCCTTGACCGATTCAACCGAGCCAAAAGCTTCGTGAGCGGCAAACTTGTCGCCGACTCGCGGCATATCGATGTAAACAACGTCGCCAAGCGAGCTCTGTGCGTAATCCGTGATGCCGATCGCGGCAACATCGCCGTCTACCGACACCCATTCGTGGTCTTTGCTGTAGCGTAAATTCTCAGGAATATTTGACATTTTCTTAAAGGAACGCGGACATCCTTGTCCGCTCTTTCTATTTTTCTCTCTTGTAGAATGGCGTCGGGACAACCTCGGCGGCGAGGCGTTTTCCTCTTACGTCAATTCTAATTTCTTGGCCGACATTTGCCAATTCGGGCGGTACAAATGCGAGGCCGATGTTCTTCTTTAGGAACGGTGCGGGCGAACCGGATGTAACGACGCCGACCTTTTCATCGCTGTGGTAGATATCGAATCCGTCGCGGGCGATGCCGGGCTCCTTCATTTCAAAGCCGACCAGCTTGCGTTTCAGTCCGGCCTCTTTCAACGAAGCGATCTGCTCACGGCCTACGAATTCGCCCTTTTGCAGCTTTGTTATCCAGCCAAGACCGGCTTCGAGCGTGGAGATATCGTCGCCGAGTTCGTGACCGTAGAGCGACATTCCAGACTCCAGTCGGAGCGTGTTTCTAGCCGCGAGTCCGCACGGCAGGATGCCTTCCGAAGCACCGGTTTCGAGCATCTTGTTCCAGAGCTGCTCGGCCTTGTCGGCAGCGGCGTAAACCTCAAATCCGTCTTCGCCGGTATAACCCGTCCGCGAGATGATCGCATCAACTCCGTCAACCTTGCCTTCGGTGAAATGGTAATACTTGATCGGCTCAAGTTCGGTGTCGGTTAACTGCTGCAATATCCCGATAGCCTTCAGCCCCTGAATCGCGATCTGGCAATACTCGGCACTCGCGTTACGGGCAGAGACGCGACCGTTAGGAAGCGTGCTTTCGGGCGGGTCAACAGCACGCTCGTTAACACTTGCGTCTCCGCCCGGAAGGTATTTCTGTATCCAATCCCAATCCTTCTCCGTCGTACCCGCATTCACGACCAGCAGCAGGCGCTCTTCGGCAAAGCGGTAGACGAGCAGATCGTCCACAACACCGCCATTCAGGTTCGGGAACGCCGAATAATGGGCTTGGCCGTCGACAAGCTTGGTGACGTCGTTGGTGGTGATGCTGTTGACGAACGGGATGGCGTCAGGCCCTTCGACCCAGATCTCGCCCATGTGCGAAACGTCGAACAAACCGGCCCGGGTACGGGTCGCCATATGCTCTTCGATAACGCCGGCCGGATACTGCACAGGCATATCCCAACCGCCAAAATCGACCATCTTCCCGCCAAGAGCCCGATGCACCGCATTCAGCGGCGTCTTCTTAAGGTTTTCACTGGACATACTTCGGTAAACTGTCGAAGCTATCACGCACGATTGGGAGTGTCAAAATGAGGCCTCTCGACGGCCTATTATCAATGTTCTTTTGGCAGGTCGATCAGCATTGGGCAATGCCAACGAGTGTCTTCGGGAAAGTCGTTTTCCCATGGAAAGATCCCATGGACAGTCGGATATACACACTGGAGCAGGCGAAAATTATCACCTTGGTAAAACCATCTCGCCCATCCGACATAATCGCGAAAATGCTCACCAGGAACTTCGCCAAAGTAGCAGAGAAAATCGTCCAG
>DAIOWA010000015.1:0-12827 GCA_036758705.1 Pyrinomonadaceae bacterium
CGGTCCTTCAACCTCGACACGAGTTCGGCGTCGGGTTCCGGTTGGTCGAACGGCTCGCCGCCGAGGATGGTTACACCGTCGTGGTCTGCGCCATAGGAGATGATCTCCTTCAATATTGACGAGAGCGGGACTAACGCACCGTTTTCCCGGTCATGGGTCTGAGGCACGAAGCAAGCAGTTATCTACAGTGTGACAAAGGAAAGGGGAAATTTCGCCAGATATTCTCGCGTTTGGAGCAGGCCGAGCCGAAGGCGAGGCTTACTCCAAACGCGGCTTTCAGTATAGAACTAATCGGCCTGTTCGACGAGTCTCGCAAAGATCGATCACTCTTTGATTGCCGCTTCCCGTCCAGGCTCCTGCTCTGTCTGTCATTGTTTCAACGTAAGGACCATCGATCAGCATATCGATATCAGCGACAACCTCGCCTATTGCCTGCAGCTTTTTCGCTTGCTGCACAAGCGTTTCGAACGTATAGCCACTGTAACAGAGGATATGCTTGCAGCCGCGTCGGCGAAGCTCCTTGACTAGTGCCAATAGGCTTTCAGGTTGAGCAAAGGGTTCGCCTCCGAGAATGCTGACCCCGTCACGCTCGAAGGACGAATCGAGTAACTTTTCAGCGAGAGTCTTGACGGAGACCAGTTCTCCACCATCGGGGCTGTGTAGATGCGGCACCCAACATCCCCTACAGGACAGCGGACAGAACTGAAAGAGCACGGAACTGCGACGGCCAGGCCCTTCGACAAGCGAGTCGTGATAGTAGCCGGCGATCCGAACTCGAGCTCCGGATGCGTGACTTTCGCGTGTGATCGGCACCGGAATGACTTCGATCGGACGAGCACAGCCACATTCCTTACCTTCGCCTGCAATAGCCGTAACTTTATCCAGCACATCGGCAGACAGATGCGAGTTTTCGAGGAGCATGACCCCGTTTGTCGTATCGATCAGCATTGTCAGTTCACTCATCGCGTCTCCACACGAACTTCTTTATTCATCTTCTTCCCACCGCTTTTGTTTTCGTTCAAATACTCAATGTTGCTGTCCATACACGGAATGCTGTGGTCAACTCTCGATACCCTTCCTATTCCGGGGGATAGCAAACAAATGTTCTGCGCCCAAACTGTCTTCCTCATCTCTCAGCGCAAAAGGTGTGTCAAATTCCTGCTAAAACAAAGTCGGCATCACGGCAGCGTAACGCATCGTCATCGCCAGGTTTTTGTCGCCCACGCGCCCACAACGTCGCGGGCGCGTGGCGGAACCACTGGCTTGCACAACGCTGATCCGTTTTGCGAGTTCGCATAGCTTTGTGATGCAGAGACTTGATTTTCTCGCCTCCTGCGAGACGAATAACGTACTCAATGGTGAGGGACTTGTGAGTATAGCGTGGGCACTGTTAGGATCGGTAAGTTCGTCGGTCGTGTCAGCACAGTGGGATGATCTCTCAACTCAGCTTTTTACACAAGAGTTCTATCGTCACTATCGCGGAGGTAAGCATAGTGCGAAAACTTTGCAGGCTGCCGCGATCGTTTTAATTAAGAACAAAACTTTCCATGGTTATGAGCCTTATTTCCGGGCCGCATCCTCTTTGCTCGGGGATTATAGGTAGCTTTGGCAAAGCTTTGAAGAAGAAAGCGTGCATATCCCAATCCGATTACGGAAAGACGGGCATCAGCGAGGCGCAACCAGAAGAAGAGGAAATACGACGGGCATGGGGCGAGGTGTTCGCCGGAGACGGGTAATGGCCGGTCTGGCAATCGATTCGGCTGCCTAACCGGGGCACCGTAGTCAATATCCGGGGCGAGAGTTATCGCCCGGAGGAAAAGCGCCCAGCGGCAAGGAAACGTTGCTCATTTGTTGCGGCTAATGAGGTCAGAAATATACGCCGGTTAAGACGACAACCTAATTTAGAATCACGGGAAATCACGAGACCCAATCGTACAGGAGTTTACCGATCCACTTATCTTGAAGTCGCCGATATTCTAACTTGATTCCGCTTCCGCCCCTCACTTCCGCATCCTTCCCTGTTTCCCAGGAATAATCAAGGGAAGCGACAGCACAGTCCCCTTTGGCCCTTAACTCTCGAACCGTAAGAAAACGAAACGGCCCAGTAACATCTGCTCTCTTTTTAAGAGAACTTGCATCGAGTTGAATCAATCGATAGGTCGCCACTTTTTCCGGCAGAAAAGCTTCAACGCTTTCATTAGATACAACAACTTGAGATCCAACATCACTATCGATTTTGAGCCAGCGGAATGTCCTTTCTAGGGCCGATGAAAGAATTGTCGTTTCGTCCGCTGTCGTCATCTTGTAACTTAAGTCAACGTTGTCCGTACATCCTTCGCCTAGAGTGATGTTCATTCTCGCCGATCCCTTACTTCCAAGCTGTATCGTACCGCCCCCCTTTAGGCCGGTAAGGTGGTGCTCTACACGAACGGCATATCGTCCCGGTGCCAATTTATTAAACTTAAATGATCCTGAATCCGTGGATCGCGTTCGACTTACCAGAACCTCTCCGCCGGATCCATTCAAACTGAGTGAAATATCGGCACCCGGTACTGATGCTCCTTCAAAGTCTCTTACAATCCCGGTCAAGGTGGTCCGGCCGCTTTGCGCATACAAAACATGATTCGACGACAGTGCCCACAATGCGACCGTAAAAAACCAAATCACTTGCCACCGATCAAGCATTTTTAACGGATTACGCAGTTTCATCATCTCCCTCCTCACCGACAACCGGCTCGTCGCTCCAAAGCGGTATGCTGTTCACCCAATTCACAAAGTCCCACATGGAGCGGTACCACGACGGATACCCGCCTCGCCAAGGGATGCCTCCTCCGCCGCCAGGATCACCTCCGCCACCTCCCGCAACCGTCGAAGGCGGCGGCGAAAGAGGGTCTGTAGGAAGACAAAGGGCGTCTAGGAATTTGATCAGATCTTGCGGGACGTTGAATCTATTGCTTCGAGGATCGAACACCTCACGACCAAAGCCAGCTCGGGTTACACCGCTACCCGTGTGTCCGTTGCGTCCGGTCGAGTTGTCTCGAGCAAGAAGTTGGTGCGTGATCATTTCGTGTGCTATAACCCTGCCAACAGCAAGCCCGCGCCTCTCGTCGTTCAGGCCTAAGACCCCATTAGAAAGCGCGCTGAGTTCCCCGCCGAAGACCCAACCATAACCGTTATATTTTCCGATGCCCAATGTTGAACCGAGTGCATTCGACGATGAAGTTCCGCCCACAACATTAATCGTATATGACCTGTCCGCGCGTGCGTTCACATCAAACGTTACTGAATGACCCGCAGCAGTAACGATTCTAGTAATTTCTGCTTGAGCAGCGTTGATCACGTTTTGATTACCGAACAAACCCTGTCGAATATCTGGATTGACCCTGATATTAATCTTGAAAACGCAGAGTCCGCTTGGATCTGCGAAATCGACAGGATTGTTGAGGACATAGGCGTACAGGTTATGCGACTGCGGGACCAACATTGAAGTCGAGGAAACGCCGATTGGGTCAACCTGTGTGAATCTGCCTTGGCCTTTCGAGTAGGTGCGATTGACTGCGTAGTCCAGTCCTGTACTCGAACTGCGGTCATAGCTTGTAAAGGCCTTGTTCGAGTATGCCGTACTCTCGGCGTTGAGGGCGGTGCCGAATGGAAGCGTCGATTGCCGATCAATTGCTTGAGTGCTCGGGTTGATCATGAGTTTCGTACCGAGCCTGTCCGGATGATGGAATAGGATTGTCTCGCTCGTAGCCGAGCTTCTTGTCGCTGTCGAGAGAAGCCGTGAGCTGGCGTACACATATGACTTGGAGTATGCGGGCGTCGATGAAGCCGTTGGCTCCGAATATTCGACGATCGGGCTGTTTCCGTCCCAAGCATAATAGATTCGCTGAGTCGATGTCTCGCTCTTCAGCCGGCTCCTCGCCGCACCGTAGGTGTAAGTCTCAAGAACGTTGTTTGAGTCGTCCTTGATCTTCACCAGTTTGCCGGCGGCATCATATTCAAATCGCTGCCATACCCCCGATTCGTTCTTTCCGCGGATCAGATTTCCGCTTAGGTCGTATTGCCAGTCAGTGTCGTCACTCCGATTAGATGCATCGTCATAGGAAACCGATGCAAGTCCGTCGAGCGGGACGTTGTTGCTGTCCGCTGTTATCCCGCTTACGCTCGTGCCGGTCTTGTTGCCGTAACGATCGTAAGAGTAGTCCTGCGTCCAGTTCGCGGTCGGTCCGCTGACGCCCGTCGCCGCTCCGCCCTTTGCCTTGATCAGCCGGCCTAAAGCATCGTTCTCATAGACCCGGTCCCTGTTGCGATCATGGTTATCGATGGTCCGGGTCAACTGGCCCGTCTTGCCGTTCAGCGTACCGTTACTGCTGCCGCGGTTGTATTCGTAGCTGAGCCACATTAGCGAGGTCCAACTTTCACCGTCAAAGGTATTCACACTTTGATCCGTGAGCAATCCGGTTTGTGCCTCATACGTATAGAACTCGTGGTACGCTCCGCTGTTCGGCTCTCCGACCCTCATGCTGGTAGCCTGGCTTCTCGGGTTATAGATGATGCTTCCTAACTGCACGACGCTGTTCACCCTTAGCGTGGATAACCGCGAAGTGTAGTCGTAAGTCGGCTCGATCAGTTTACGCGGCTCGTCGGTCATGCCGTATTGCTTTGGATAACGAATCTCGGTCGCGCGCGAGGCAGAATCGTAGACGTAGCTCGTCACCATCGGATAGCTCGTCCGGCCATCGAAAGTAAGCGTGTAGTCGGTAACCCGGCCATCCGCGTCGTAGGTATTCTCTTCGGTCGCGACACCGCTCGTGATCACCTTTTTGACACGCATCTTGTCGCCGGAGGTCATATATTCCAGGCTGACCGCCGGAGCCGCGTTTATCGTGTAGGTCGTGTCCGCTCCGGAGGTATTATACGTGATCCCGTGTAGCCGGTTGAGCGGGTCCGCCGCACTGCTGATCTGATACGAGAACTCGGTGATCACACCACGGGCATCGGTTCGTTTTGTTAGATTCGAGCGCGTGTCGTATTCAAACGCATCGCTCCAGGCCGCACCTGTCCCGCCTGAGCCTACGTATACGCCCGCGTCGTTGATCGTTGCGGTCTGTTCAGCAAGTTTCTGGTGCGTCAATCTTCCAACCGAATCGTATTTGAACGATCGTGTTTGGCTGCCCTGGGTGATAAGCACAAGCAAGTCGGACTCAGCGTAACTGTAACTCGTCATCAGGCTGCCTGTAGCGGCGACCGTACCGTTGCCCGTTGGGTTCGGCTCTACGACCTCGACAAGGCGCCCGAACGCATCCGTTCGTGCCCACCGCTCGCGTCCCCATGCATCCTGCGATTTCACGGTTTGGCCTTTATGCGTAGACGCGGGATTGGCCGAGTCGGGTCGAGCAACTGTACCCGGATCTTCGTTGTAAAAGGTCTTCGATGTACTGCCATCCGGAGCCTCTACTTCGGTCACCCTTGAAAGATAGTCGTAAGTGTACTCGGTCCAATAGGCAGCACTCCCGCTCGAAGCGTACGGCATCGACACCTTATTTCTTCGGCCCATCACGTCATATTCGATTGCCGTATTGTTCTGATTGGTTGCATCGATGAAGTATCCGGATATCCGGGGCTGTCCACGACCGTTCATCTCCGTCTTTGTTTTGCTGACGACAGTGTTATCCGAAAGCTGAACTGTCCTTGTTGGGCGCCAGTTCGCGTCGTCGTAGTCTGTCGTGCTCTTCCCACCTGTCGGAGCCGTCACTAGAGTCGGCCGTGCGACTGCATCGTAAGCGACGGTAGTCGTCCGGCTGTTGGCGTCGGTCGAGGTCTTCATTACGCCAGTGTTGAAGTCGTACGTTGCACTCGTTGTGATCCGGTGCGCTGACATCGGATCAGGCGAGCCCTTGGTCACCGAGTCAGGCTGTGAGAACTGCGTGGTCGTCGAATACGAGAACGACATCTCCTGGCAGCAGTTGGTCGTCGCCGTCCGCTGATTTCCGGTTATGTCGTAAGTGAAATCGTACGATACTGCTCCAGAAGGAGAAGAATCGGCATCGGCATACGTCGTGACTTTCGTGATGTTTCCTCGGAATATAGATGTGTCATCATACGCACTTACGTAATCGTATTCATAGTCGTAACATTGGCAGTTGGCATAGTAGCCGCCAGTTTGCCACACCCAAACCTCTTGGCCTTCCCATTCGCACTGAGGATCTGAGTATTGGGGCTCCCAATAAAGACATGCCCCCTGAACGGGCACTGTTTCATTTGTATAGGGGTCGGAAGTAAACTCGTGCTGAACTACGCCTGTAACACCTACAAGCCCATGATTACTTGTCCCGTTAACGACCGCGTTATTGTCGTATTCATACTCGGTAAGCGACAGGCGATTGTCCGATGCGTCGTACTGTTCGACTTTCTTGACGAGACTGAAGACGTGGCGATTGATGTACGCGGCGTTGTTCTCGTAGGTATACCTCGTCTCGCGATAAAGATTTCCTCCGTAGTCGAACTCCTTTTGTGCGGTCACCTGGTTGTAGTTTGTACCATAAGTGAACTCGACCTTTGTCATCTGCTCAAGCTCGTCCGTGGTCTCGATCTTCGTCGGGCGCGATGAGCCGTAAGAGCCTTGAGCGAGATATATCTTGGTCTTGCTCAGAACATCGTCCGAGGGTGAAAGGATCTCATTCTGGAAATAGAGGCCATCATCCCAACTGCTTGAGTTCGCTACCGACGTTTGCTTGCTTTTGCTTCCATCGGGCCGCGTGACCTCAATCACTTCCGTTCCAGTGGCGGTGGTTACATCGTAAGTTGTAACCGCGGCGCTCGTATCCATTCGATCCCAGGTTTCGGAATGAGAGGTGTACCCCGGAGAGTCGGTCAGCGTATTATCCGCGGTCATCGGGAAGTTGTACACCTCTTCGCGAGTAACGGTGCCTTGGGTTCCACTTGTGCCCAGCCAGTCCCGTCGACTCTGCACTTTTGCGATCATCCCATAGGACGAATAAGAATCGGTGTCGCCGAACCAATAACCGGTATCGGTGTCGGGATAATAGATCGACTCGATCAAGTAAGGCGAATTCGACGGAGTAGAGGCCGTGTATCCGCTTGCGAAAGCATAGCTGAGTGTCTTTTGAGAATAAGCGATCTGCACGAACGTACGCGTCGTGCCGTTGTATCCCGGCCCGGTGATGCTTGTAATGCGGCTGGAAGTACCGTCGTAGTTGAACGTGATGGTTCGCCCCAAGGTATCCGTGATGGTGTTGATCTTTGGGCCGGCGTTATTGACATACGTGATCGTGATGTAATTCCCTTGTGAGTCGACAATTTTTGTCGGGAACACCTGCTTTCGGTCGGCGGTAGGACTGGAGTAAAGAATGGTAGTTCCGTTCGAAAGCCTAGCGGAACCGTTCAAAAAGCTTCCGTACGTGCTGTTTGAATAGTAGCAATTGTAGTCGGTAAACGAACCGTCAGTGGTGTATCCGACAAAATAGTTGGAATAATATGTGCCGGAGCCGGTGACGTTGTTCGTCCCGCCCTTTGACCGTCTCGTTCCGTCCGGCCCGATAAGCATACATCCGCCGTTCGATCCCGCATAGATCATCTTTCCGAAGCCGATGCTCCAGCCCGGAGCCGGGAAGCCATCATCGGCATCATATTTCATAGTCGTTCCCGACTTGCTCCACAGTCGCGAGTTATACGTCAAGGCGAGATTTATATCCAGACCACGTCCTCCCAACGAAAGGACTGGGGACGAAAGCCGGAAGTTTCCGTTGCTCGCTCCACCGTCGGGTGCTGATCCAGGTGTATTTCCGACCTGATTGCCAGGACTTTCCGCTTCGTACCAATTGCTATTATCCCAACCAAGTTGATCCATCAGCCTCATGGCCGTAACGGCTGGGGCTGCCGGAGGATGCTCAACACTCGTTTCTTCGTCGATCCTTGGCCCCCCTTTTCGTGGCGAAGCCTGGGCCACATCGCCCTCGCTATTCTTATCCGTGTCGGTATCGCGGATGCTCTGTCTGACTGGATCGGGGTTTCGTTGACGAGCCTCATCCTGCTTTTCCCTCACCGCATCACGTCTCTGTTCATCAACGAGTCCCCGTTGCTGTTCACTCTCGGCGGAATATCTATCCCTAGGGAAGATAGTTCGCGATGTAAGGAGACCTTGCTCGGCTAAACGCTGGATGAACTGTCGGTCCCTTCCGGATCGTTCGCTTTCGGGCTGCTGCAATTTCTTCTGCAGCCAGTAGCCCTCATTCGGATAAACTGTGACGGTCGTCTGACCTTGGAGCCCATTACCCGTGGCGGTGATCACGTATCTTCCAGGACGGCTGGCGTTGAATCCGCCATTGAGGAAACTTCGGGTTCCTCGCTCCGTGTCTCCCTCGCGGAAAAAGGTCCAAAGATACTGAACGGCGGGGACGTTTCCCTCGGCCGAACGCGCGATCGCGGCGAAGTTGATCATTTCACCCTGCATCACGGTAGCGTCCGCAGGTTGAATCTCGATGCTCGTTATCTTTAGCGCTTTTCGATCGCCGATGAAGAACGCAAGTACGGAGTTCGCCCATTCAGGTGCCGCGAACGAGGTCGAAAGATAAGCGTGCCGGATGTCGGTCGCCGTCTCCTGGGCCATCACCAATGTCCATTTCGGGGCGCCCGGAGTCGAAAGCGTCAAGAGGCTGAAGATCAGGGTCGCTGAGATCACTTTGGCCTTAGCGACTCGCAACCACGCTCCCGGTCGGACTGATCGATAGTTCTTGAGCGAAGTAATTGCCTTGATCATGCTGTTTGATTTCCGCGTAGTCATAGTTGTGCCTCTTCTTTGTGCGAACAAGAGATCTTTGGTCGTCTGAATACAGATCTAAACCGTGCCGTCCTCGACGGACGCTGCAATGATTGTTGATTTACCGAGCGGAAATGTTTAAGATGCGGGGTGTCTAAGCTCGCTTATCTTGAGACATTTCGTTTCGGGCTAAAGTGAACGACAAAGCCCGACAGGTAATTCCAGTTACCTGTCGGGCTCTTTACTACAATATCCGGAAACGTTCCAGCGATCTGCGGGAAGCGTAGTTCAAAAACCTCAGGGAGTGATTCACAAGCTGAAACCTTGGGATATGACCCAGCTCTAGCCCTCTAACCTCATCAGCCGTCGAATATCCTTTCGATGGCCCGGCTCTCATGTGAACGAATTCAGTTCAACGAATATCGCACGAGAAAAGAATGAATGTCAACTAGAATCCTTGTCCCCTAATCAATAGCTTTTGACCAATGTCCGCGTCATCCTTTAATTTCGCAAGCCGTCAAATCTATCAGTGCCTGGCCCCCCAGTGCAAGGGGCAAAAACCTTGTCCTAACTGAATTTGAAACTTTCCGACCTTCTGCGCGAAGGCAAGGAATATCGTTGCGAACGGCGTAGGGGTGTTGACAAGAATCGATTGAGGAATTGGCACGGTTTCATCTGGTTGGACGACTGCTAAAAGCATAGCATGAACGACGCCGCCATTGGAGAATTTTTGCCCCCTGGATTGATTAGAGCCACAAAGGAAGATTGAGACCTCATCACGTCTCCTCACGAACTTCATTATTCATCTTCTTCACGGCTATTGTTTTCGTTCAGATACGCGATGTTGCGGTCGATGCCACTGATGGCTGTGGTCAACTCGCGATATACTTCTTCCTTCCGGGATGAAGGCAGCTTTTCAGTCGCGAGTCCCCGTAACTCGATGAGATTCGCTCGCTGCCGTTCGAGCAGCGGCAGGCTCTGCTTATCGGGAATGAGATTTGGACAGCTCTGACACGACAAGCGTGTTTCGCATGGATGGAAGGCGGTAAGCCCGCACCAGCCTAAGCCGAGATCAACGAACAGCGATTCCCGCCATTCAACCTGTGCCGCAAGATGAGCTTCCGGGGAAAGCAGCACCCTGATCTGCGCCGTCGCACGGTGTTCCTCATCTATCTGTGCAAAAGCCGCCTCAAACTCCTGTCGAAGCAAAGGCGGCATCACAGCAGCGTAACGCATCGTCATTGCCAGGTTCTTGTGGCCGAGCATCCTGCTGATCGACTCGATCCGCATCCCGCGTCGCCGCCACAGTGTCGCGAGCGTGTGGCGGAAGCGGTGGCTCGTATAGCGCTGATCTGTTTTTGCGATCTCGCATAGTTTCTCGATGTATTTTTTCAGCATGTGCCAGGTGAATGGCATTCCACGCCATGCAAACAGATAGTCGGTAGGTTTGTTAGTACGCTCGTCGAGAAACGAAGGTTGTTGGCCGCGCACTTTCATCCAGTTGTCGATCGCCGCGACGACTTGCGGGCGGATAGGGATCATTCGATCATTGTGGAGCTTGCCAACCGGAACCCGGAGCCAATGAGTCTGCTCGCCCGTTTGCGGATCGATTGCCGCGAGCAAACAGCCTGTATCGAGGCGACAGAGTTCACCCGCCCGCAAGCCTGATTCGAAGAGCACCGCAAGGACAGCCTTTACCCTTTCAAATGGAGGCGGAAAGCGTGCCGCATTTACTTGTTCGAAAGTCAGATTCTCCTGTACCGCGGAGAGTCGGTGCCAGTCCTTGTCGGGGATCGCTCGGGGTAGTTCTAGGTCGACACGCGGTATGTCGCCGCGGATCCAGAGCTTCCGGCGGGGACGTTCCGGGTAGTCGAGAGTATCGATCTGTTCGCAAAAGGTGCGTACGCAGGAGAGCATACGAACCTGATGCCACTTCGACATAGGTTGTCCGAAGTTGGCATTGTGAAACTCGCGTCCAGCGCCGGTGTAGTCTCCACACCGCATATCTTTCACCGCGCGCTTAAAAGCTTCGATATGCTTACGCCGGAGATCCGCGATCGACTTTATCGACGGGTCGTACTCTCCTAGCCAATCTCCAAAGCGACGGAATGCAACACGATAGGTTTGTATAGTCGCTGCCGCACGCACGGTTCCAAAGTCGGAAAGGAATCGCGCGAACGTTTCTTGTATCTGCGGAGCGGTACGTCCCCAAGTAAAGTAGGGTGTTGTTGGATCAGGCGAGAAGCAGGGCACCGGAGCATCCTTTAGATATCCCATCGCTCGTAGGATCTTTTCAATGCGAATGACACTCGCGTTGGCGACGCGATTTGACCTTTTTGTGTGGCTACGCCAATTCTCTATGTCGGCTTTCGTCAATTCGCTGAGATCGGTCTTTTTAGCGAGAACGAGCATTGCTAAAAGAGAGCTTGTTACCAACTTACGGACCGTCACCCGATCTTTGTACCCGACATTAAGAGCGGCGGCCATGAAGCGTTCGCTAATTTTATATGCCCGATCTTTTCCGAGCCATCTCTCGGCCAGGCCGCGGTGATAGACCTTATGGATCTCTTCGCTGTAAGGTATGATCCCAAGAAAGAAAAGCGTTGACGTGACAAGGTACCACTTATCTTCTTGATTCTGCTGCCAAACCTGCGAGCGATCCTTTTCTCGCTCAAGCATTTCTCTTTTCCAAGCTTGAAGGCGTTCCCACTCGAACCCCCAATACGTGCAGTCGAACTCCAACATTAGCTCGGCGCAGAAGTGGAGAGCCTTACTGAAGGCGTGATGATGATAACGTGCCTGACGATCACGAACGTCATAAAGTAGGAAGGTTTGTTCGAACGGATCGAACAACTCCGCGATCTGTTGTTTTTCCTTAACATCCCAGCGTTGCATGGCAAGGACTTGGCGTTCCTGTTCGGTAAGGGTCAGACGACGTTCGACAAAGTTGATCCCTGGCTTATCGGTACTGCTCGGGGTACTCATTTCGTTTCCGCCTTCCCGTTTGCTTCTTGCGTGGACTTCGCTTTCGAAGTCTCTTCCATTGCCCGCCGATACTCGCGCTGAAGGCGAGTATCTCGGACCTCGTTGTAAATAAGCGTCGTCTCTATGTGTCGATGACCGAGCTGTCTCTGAAGCGCGTCCATCGGCATCCCGGCTTCTGCCAGGTTCGTCGCGCAGGTATGACGAAAAGCATGAGCATGAACGCGGGGCACCTCGGCTTTCTTACGGGCCTCTTCGCAAACATAGACCCAGGCCCGGTATCGAAATGGCTGGCCAAAGTTCCGCCTCCCGAGACAGACAAATACATATTCGTGGGTCAAAGAAGTCGGACGTTCTAGCCTGATGTAGTTCGAGAGTGCGGTGAGAGCTTCGTCGCTTAGAGGAACGATACGAGAGTTGCGACTCTTGGTGGCATGAACCGTCACACGCCTTCCCGCCCAGTGAATATCCGGCATCTGCAGCGAAAGAGCTTCGCCGATCCGGACACCACCGTCTTTCAGCAGCCAGACGATCGCACGGTCGCGATGCTTTGTAGCGGTCAAATGCGAGATGAAGCGATCGATCTCGTCCGGCGAGAGTGTCTGGGGGTGAGTGCGGTCATAGCGAAGGAGTGCGGGGTGGCCCGAAACAATCCCGGCAGCAGTACGCAGAGTTCCGCCGCCAGGAACAGGGTTACGTTGAACGCCCGTTTGTTCGGGCTCCAACATAAGAAACTCGTACCACTGCCGGAGTGAGGCGAGGCGCCGAACGAGCGTGCGAGCCCCTACTGTCGCTCCGCGACATGTCGGGCGCTCACGCTCGGCATGGACGAATTGGATAATGTCTGAGGGGCGGGCGGCTAGCGCATCAATTCCGAAGTCGTTGCAGAAGGCCAGCCATCTAACAAGATCCTGCCGATATGCCTTTATCGTGTTAAATGGTCGTACAGCAGACAGATCCGCGATGAAACGCTCAAGCCAAAATGAAGTGTCAGAAGTATGCTGTTCGTTGTTGATGTCTTTCATGGGCTAAATCATACTTCGCCCCTTCAAGACTGTAGATAAAT
>DAIOWA010000016.1:0-12733 GCA_036758705.1 Pyrinomonadaceae bacterium
CGGTATACAAAGTTCATTCGCGAGCGGTGGAGAAGTTTTCATTCGGCCGCTGCTTGCTGGCGGGAGACTCGGCTCACATCCATACTCCTGCCGGAGCACAAGGTATGAACACCGGTATTCAGGATGGATACAATCTCGCATGGAAATTGGCTGAGGTAATAAAGAATGGTGCGGGCCGATCACTGCTCGACACCTATAACGAAGAGCGGCTGCCCAACGCAAGACGCCTTTTGGAAACGACAGATCGAATATTCGATTTTGCCGCAAGCGACGAGTGGTTCGTTTCGTTCCTCCGCAAGAATGTATTTCCATATATTGCGAGCGTTGCGTTGAGCTTCGACGCCGTAAAGAAGTTCGTGTTTCCATTGGTTTCACAGATCGGCATAAATTATCGGGAAAGCTCATTAAGCGATACGCAGGGGTCGTTCAAAGTGTCAGCCGGAGACAGAGTGCCGTGGTTTGAGATAAGCGGCCAAAGCATTTACGACGATCTGCACGCTGCGATGTTTCATCTGATCGCTTTCTCCGACGGCAAAGCCGAGATCCCGCCGCTGTCGGATGAGTTGATGGAGAAATGGAAAGGCCGTATCGATTCACACTTCTATTTGCTTGATGACGCAGCGAAAGCAGCATTCGGTTCAGGCCATTCCTTTTTTGTCATTCTTCGGCCTGACAATTATATCGGCCTCATCTCAGACGAATTCTCAGCAGAACTCGTCGAAACGTATCTTGCAAAGTTCGACTAGTTTCCGATCGGGTCGCCCGGCGGCGTTGCGAGCGGAGCCGTCGGTTTCCGCGGTTCGGCGGGCCGGGAAAGGAACCGCTCGATCTCATCGACGGTCGAACGATTGTGAGCCGCGGTATTTTCCGGCGTAGAAACCATTCGCTTAAGCGAGGCGGCCAGCGATCTCAACGCCTCATTGGCTACTGCCCTAACTTCGGAACTCGCATTTGCATTCGCGGCCAGATCCATTAGCTCCGAAACCACAACACTTTGAACCGTTCGTTGGATGAGTGCGAGGTTCGCATCGGTTGACACTGGGGCTCGCCATGTCGCGTTGATCAATGCATCGACGATCTCGCGGAAATGCGGGCTTGTCCGATTTCGAGCGTTCTGATTGATCGTACGCGCGGCCCGGTTTGGTTCTAGCAGCCCGCTGATGGTGAAGTCCGCGGCGATCTCGGCGGCACCGATCGGGTCAAACATCGGCGACGTACGCTTGGCGAAATTCTCGGACCGGCCCGAGCCATAACCGGATGCGGTTGGCGGGATCAATCGAAGAATGTTTTCCGGTATCGCAAGCTCCTTCGCGTCGAGGGTGGCGAGGATGGCGGCGAGAGCTTCGCGTTGACGCGTTGCGGACAGTGGTTCCGCTACCGTCGCCGGATTCGGGCCGTTCGGACCGCGTACGGCGTAGGTATAGTTCACTCCGCCGATCACTTTTGTCGCTGCTGTCAGCTGATAGCGATGATGCAGATAGAGCGGCAGAAATGTGCGTTCGAGTTGGGACATCGGCGAGCCTTCGGGGATGTTGCGAATGCCGAACTGGTCGAGGCCGATGCGGCGGACCTGCATTTCGTGCTTGAGCGACGCGACCGGATCGGGGCCGTTATCCCACAGGTTCGCGAGCGGATTCGCCGCATTTGCGGGCCGTGTGTCGGCGTCGGAGAGATAGAGCATCCCGGCCGTAATGCCGTCACGAACGATCTTCTCAAGCTCAGCATTCTCGTTAGCACTCGCCGGAAATTGGGCATAAGAATAAGTAACCGCAAACTTGTCGAATGCCCCGATGCCGACGGCGTAGGCGTTTGAGAAATCTAACTTGCCGTTCTTGATCTCGACCATTGGAGCCGGGTAATCCATCACGGATCCGCGGTTGTATGTGCTCCCTGCAAAGTTGTGCGAGAAGCCGAGCGTATGGCCGACCTCGTGAGCCGAAAGTTGGCGGATGCGTGCGTAGGACATTGACGTGACCTCTGCGGCGTCGGGAGCAAGATGCGTGACGTCCGGCATCATTCCGAAGTCGCACGCAAAGCTGGAGTTATACTGCGGCGACATTCCGGCACCCAGCAGAAAATCCTGTCGGGCTCGCTGTGAATCGAGCGTGACATCACCCTTCAATATCTCGCCGGTACGTGGGTCGACAACGCTGTCACCGATCGACCATCCGCGTGTCGCTCGGTGTACCCAGTTGATGACGTTGTAGCGAATATCCATCGGATCGGCGTCGGCCGGAAGTACCTTTACCTGAAAAGCGTTACGAAATCCCGCGGCCTCGAATGCCTGATTCCACCACGATGCACCTTCGATAAGTGCGTCCTGGATCGCCTTAGGTGCGCCGTTGTCGACGTAGTAGATGATCGGTTTAACGGGCTCGCTTACAGCCGCGTTCGGGTCTTTCTTCTGCAAGCGATGACGAACGATAAGGCGTTTTTCGAGGTCTTCGTTGATGTCCGTGCCGTAATCGTAAAACCGGATCGAGATGGCACCGGTACGCGGGTCGAACTTTCGCGGTGTGTAATTATCGTCAGGTAGCTCGACGAATGAGTGACGCTCGCGAACCGTTACGTGCTTTCCGGTCGGCGTTACCTGGTTGACGAGATTGCCGGCTTCGGAGTTGGAGGTGAGCGTGACGGTTGCCTCGACTTCGGTGTTCTTCGGAAAACCTTTGGTGTTCGGGAGGTAGATGGCGCTTCGGCTTTCGTCGAAGCTGAAGTTTCCCTGGCGTGCCCGATTTAGCGTGTCGGCAACGCCGTGGGCATCGCGGATGAGGAAGTTGGTTGCATCCACCAAATCCTTGTTATCGTCCGACGCTTCGATCTTGAAACCCCAGATGACCGAGCGGGCGAACGATTCCTCGACCGACTTCTTTTGTTTCGCATCGCCCGTCGCGCGGAAATCGTAGTTCGGCTGAACGAGAAGAAGCTTGTTGCCGGAGCGTTCGAAGCGGACGATGCGGGTCGGGCCGAGCTGTGCCCGGTCGAGCCCGATCGGGTTTGACCCGACGCCGGTCGGCAGGCTGACGAGATACAGAAACTCGGTATTCAGCCGCGAGATCTCAAGATAGACCTTGCCGTCGTCTGGGTTAAAATACACCGGCACGTAACCGTCTATCTTCTGCATCTTGTCGACGACCGACGAGATCGATTTGCGCTGAGGCATTTGAGCGGCGATTGCGATCGTAAGACAAAAGACCGCGAGGCTGAGTAAAAGGACGCGTTTCATATTCTATTTGGAGTTCGAGGAATTGTGCTGAAAAGTTTGCACTATAACCAAAGCGGGGGCAAGCCCGCCTTCCGGACTGAGATCGGCTGCCTTGTTCAGATCTGTTCATCTTGTTCTGCGGTTAAAAAAATAATGCGACCACAGAACGGGAGGAACAGGAAGGAGCAAGACTGAATTCAGAATCTTCCCGCTACCTCTTCTTTCTGAGCGTGACGACGATGGCGTCGCCGATCTTGCGTTCACCTTCTTTGTCGGATGGCGTGTTGACGACCTTGCCGTCGAGGAACATCGTGGTCGATCCGCCGCCGTCGAGGTTCATCGCGTCGATGGCACCGAGAGAGAACAGATACTCCGCCAATTCCTGCAGCGACATACCGACGCTCACACCAGGCTGCCGTCCATCGACCGTCATCATCAGAAACTTGCCGTCTTTGAGCTTTGCAACCGCCGTCCGCGGATGCCGTGTCTCCGCAAAGGACTTGCTCGCTTTCTCCTGTTCCCAAGTGATGTCGATCTTGCCGTTTTTGATGAGTTGGGGAACGCCGTTGGTGATGTCCTGGATGATTCCCTTTGCCCTTGTTACGCCGCCTTCGGCTGAGGTAACACCAGTAACAAGAGATGTTTTATCACCAACTTCGAAGCTCGAAACCTTTTCGACAAGTTGTCCCGAAGCGGAGATCACAAATCCATTCGAAGGTATCGCCGAATTCCCCTTTTTGTTCCGCACCTCCGTAGCCCTTCCTCCCTCGACTGTAATTTCAAGTCCTTCGTCAGAAGTAAGTGTGCTACTTCCAAAATCCGGAGTATAAATAACGATGTCATTGGTTGACCGCGAGCGGTTGATGCCAGTGATCATACCTACTTTCGAATCCTTGTTAACTTTCAAATTCAGAACAGAGTTTAAGTGCGCAAAATCTACATCCGAAAATTTCTTGCCATTGTGAATGCCTATTGCAATCCGGCTATTAGAGCTCTCACTGAGCAGCGTTCCGTTGATCACAAGTACACCCGAAGCATCTCCAGCAAACTCGCTCTTATCCAACCGAAAAAATCCGGCGTTGATAGCGGCAACGCCGTTGTGACGCTTTGCGATAGATGAAGTGGTTTCCATGCCTATGGCTTTATCGAGAGCGTGGTGAACGTCGAGGCGGACTTTCTTGAGGTCGAGCCGGAGGAGGTTGATCTTTACAGGATCGCCGCCGAGTTTAGTTTCGACCTGGGCGTACTCGACGCCGGGGTGGACTTGTTTGAAGTCTTGGGCGTTGGTTCTAACGCAGAGGGCGCAAAGGACGCAGAGGAAAAAAACCAATTTGGCGGAGGTGAAATTGGAAAAGTATTTCGTTGTAGTCATAGTTGTCTTGGTTATACCGAACTGGCCGCCCGCTTACGCAGGCGGTTCTGACCGGAAGGTTACGAACTGGGTTGATTCGTAGACGTCGAAGTGAGGAAGGTATCCGCGGGAGTGCTTTCGGCGGCCGGCGTTCTCGCGTGGGTCGAACATTTGAGGATGGTAACAGTAACTTTCGTGCTACGCACTCATGCAGGCGAGGGCGCCTGCGTTCCGGCCGAGGATGGTAACAGTAACTTTCGTGCTACGCACTCATGCAGGCGAGGGCGCCTGCGTTCCGACCATTCATCGATACAAATCCTGGGCGCTATTCGCGTGAGGAGGTTGGAAGGAAGTTGGTTGTTCCTTCGGACATATATATAGGAGCTATAAATAGCAATGATCAATCATATTTCCATCGCAGTTAACGAGCCCGAGCGGGTTGCGAATTTTCTTGCAGAGGTTTGGGAGGGCATCGTTTATCCGTTTCCTCCGGTTCCGGGCGGGTTTTTCGTTATCGCAAATGACGGTAATGGGACGGCTGTTGAGGTGACGCCCGCGGGGACGATTCTCGTTCCGGGCGAGGGTTTGCCGGATGAAAATGACCTTGAGGCTTCCACGGAAGAGCACGAAGCTCAGTTCATCAAGTCGGAATTCATTCCCCGATACGTGGCGACGCATTTGAACATCAACACGAAGAAGAGCATCGACGAGATCCGCGAGATCGCGAATCGTGAGGACTGGCGCGTGCTTGTGTGTAACCGAGGCGGCGGATTGTTCCAGCTCGTCGAGGTGTGGCTCGAGAATACGTTCATGCTCGAGGTGATGACACCGGAACAGACCGAGCGTTATATCGAGATCACCGATCCGAAATTCATGGCCGCTGCGTTTGAAGAGGCGTTGAAACAGTCGCATCCGGTTCGGCCGGAGATCCCGACGCTGCCGTCTGAGCTGAATGTGATAGGGTAAAACCTAACTCATTATTTCTTCTAAAAGGGCTGTCTGAAAGGCGGCCTTTTTGTTTGTTTCTTCTTTCGTGAATTTCGTGGAAAACTCTTAGGAATTTTGTCCACGAAATGCACGAAAGAGAGAAAAAGGACATAACAACAGAAGAAAATATTACTTAGGCCTTGACCTTACTATTCCGTCTCACTATACTTAGGTTTATGCCTAAGTCTTTGGTATCGGCGGCTGTTTCTAAGGAGGACATGGTGTTTCTCGCACTCGCTGACCCGACTCGGCGGGCCGTGGTCGATCGGCTTTCGCGCGGGCCGGTGCAGACGAGTGTGCTTGCAGCGGGGTTCGATATGGCGTTGCCATCGTTTACGCAGCATCTCGGCGTACTCGAAAAGAGCGGGCTCGTGCGGTCTGTGAAGAAGGGCCGTATCCGCACTTACTATCTGGAAGCGAAGCAGCTTCGAAAGGCAGAAGATTGGCTGGCGAAGAGACGCGCGATGTGGGAGAAGCGGCTCGACCAGTTGGACAGTTATCTACTCAAACTCAAGGAGAAATAATAAGTGAGCGATTATATCAGTACTTTTGATCCGAAACTCGATCTCAGACTCGAACGCACTATCGACGTCAGCCCTTCGCTTGTCTGGAAAGCGTGGACCGAACCGGAACACATCGTACATTGGTTCACGCCTGCTCCGTGGAAAACGGTCGAATGCAAGATCGATCTGCGGCCCGGCGGCGAGTTTTGTTCGGTAATGGAATCACCCGAGGGAGAGCGATTCCCAAACGTCGGATGCTATCTGGATATCGTTCCAAACAAACGCTTGATCTGGACCAGCGAACTCGGGCCCGGAAACCGGCCAAAGCGGACCGAGAATTCACCGGATCTGGCGTTAACCGCGATCGTAACGATGGAGCCGGCAGGCGAGGGAACTTTGTATACAGCGACCGCGTTGCACCTGAATCCGGATGAGCGCAAGAGACACGAAGATATGGGATTTGAGCACGGCTGGGGAGCCGCGTTAGATCAACTCGTCGCCTATATGAAGACTGTCTGATCCGTCGTAAGCGATCCAATCGTGACGCCAGTCGAACGCTTCCGTACCGCGGAAGCGTTTTTTGTAATCGTAGAAGGACGGGCCCTGATAGGCGTAGCCCAGATAGTAGAATTCGCGGCCGGTCGAATGCGAGTATTCGATCTCTTTGAGCATTGTGAATATGCCGAGGCTGCGCGTCGTTATCGTCGGTTCGAACATCGCGTAGATGCCGGATGTCGAGTTGCGGCCGATATCGAAATAGCTGACGGCGAGCAGTTCGCCGTCTTGCGTCACGCGGATCTCTTTTGCATCGCAAGGCGAATCGACAGGGTCACGCGAAATGAAGTTGTAGATCGATTCGGGAACGCCGTGATTGAAACGGGCCTTGTGGCGATCGAACAAGGCTTGGGTTGCGGTGTCGATATCGATCGGGCCGATGGTTACGTCGAGGTCTGCGTTCCTGCGGAGAATTCGCCGCTGCTTCTTCGAGAAACTGAAGTCGGCGAGACGAATTCTGAGCGGGAGAACGAACCGCAGATCGTCGATCAGGAACCCGACGTTGTATCGAAAGAAGTGTGTGCCGAAATGCCGCCAGCCATTTGCCCAGAGCGAATCCATCTGCTCGGGCAGCAGCCCGTCCGAGTAGAATTCTTCGTTGATGAGGCGAAAGTTATCGAGCAGCATTGGTTAGTATTATGCGACAAAATACTGCCCAACATTCGAACTATTTCGGCGGACAGGATTCGTGCTCGACGCGAATAAGCCATTTCCCGGCGTTGCGATGAAGGATTCCGGTATATGAACAAGTCGTTGGCTTGTCGTCAGATTCGGCTTGCCATTCGAACTTTCCGAAAACGACAGCGGATCTAGCGTCGGTGAGTTCAAAGGTCAGGTCCTTGAAATCAAAGTTCTTCGGCCCCTTCCACTTTGTTGTGTAGTACATCTTATTGTCCTCGAACGACGCGTGGCGTTTCGCGCCGTTTCCAAGAAACCAGACGCCGTCGCTGTCATATTTTTCGGCGATCGCGTCGGGGCGATGTTGGCGAATGTCGTTGGCATAGGAATCGTAAAAAGCACGCAACTCCTTTTCGGCGGATTTGCCTGACCGGCCGGTATTGCCCATCTGTGCAGAGACCGTTGCGGTTAATGCCAAAACAAGCGCGGAAAAAAGCGTCAGTGATACGAGCGACCTTACCATTCGACGGAACCTTCTTTTGATGTGTCGATGGTCGCGAGGCCGCTGCCGTCGTCGTAGAAGAATATCTTCATATTGTCGAAGAGATATTCGTGCGATTCGGGTTTCGAAACATCGAGGCCGAAGTGATTAATAAGCTGCATCTGCTTCTTCTGCCATTCAGCCCAGCAATCTTTGCACATTTCCTCGCCGATCTTCGCGCCTAACTCGGTCGGAACCGGTGCATAGCCGATCGGTTCACCCTTTTTGCCGCAACGGCCACATTTAAACTTGTCTCCAAATAAAGCCATACGATGATTTTACCACAGTGCTCAGCTCTCCCCGCGGATCAGAAGCGAAGTCGCACGTCGAAACGGATAGCGAGCATGCGCAGCAGAAAGACCGAACCGATGCATGCGAGGATCGCCGCTGTGGGAACGACCCCGCCGTTTACGAGTCCAATGTAGATCCATGCCCCGAGAAACGCACAAGTCGCGTAAAGCGGCTCGGTCGGTAAGAAGAGCTGCGGTTTTTGATTGCACAAGAGATCGCGTATCACGCCGCCGAATGTTGCGGTTACTACGCCAATGAAAGCTGCGGGCAACGCGGGCGTGTTCATGGAGAGAGCGATACCGACGCCGGATGCGGTAAAAAGCCCGAGTCCGAGTGCGTCGATCACGGTGAGAATACGGCCGCTTGAAAGATCTCGATCAAACCGCAGCAATATCATTTCGACGGGGAGAAGGAGCATTATCAGAATGAGAAATTCCCAATGGACGATCCAGTAGAGCGGGTGATTTCCGAGCAGAACGTCGCGGATCGTGCCGCCGCCGAACGCGGTGACGAGGCCGATCGTCAATATCCCGACCAGATCGAATCCGCTCCGCCGTGCGTGGACCAATCCCGAGTACGCGAAGACGAGGATAGCGGTCACCTCAATGGCGTAGAGAAGAGTTTCCATCGCTTCATCCCGCCGGAGCGGCGGCATTGCGTGAGAACAGCTTCGCGAGTGCAAAATAAATGAATCCGACGACGGCGAATGCGATCAGCACGAACCCTGTATTCGTCAGCGACTTTGGATAGCCAAACTGCGTCACGTCAACGAACCAGTATGGATACCAGTCAACAAAAGCTCCGCGGACGAGCGAATAGACGACATAGACGATCGGGTAGATCAGCCACTTGCCTACATCAGCTAGACCGATGCCCGACTTCGGTGAGAATACGAACCAATATCCGATCGCGAGCAGCGGCATCACATCGTGAAGTGCGTGATCCGCCACGGCTTGCCAGCCGACGGGAGCCCACACGCCGCGAAGGAAAAGGCTGTAGACGACTCCGACGATGGTGATGTATGAGGCGACGGCCGCTTGCGTAGATGGCTTCGTCGCGAAACGGCCAAACCTTGTTTCGGGAAAGAATGCGATCGCAGTCAGAGTCGCAGCGACGATCATGTTCGTAGTGATGGTGAAGTAACTGAAGAACCGAACAAACCGTTCGAGCAATGTCGGCTCGGGTACGATCGGGTTCGTCATGTGCAGTACGAACTGCAGGATCAGCGAAGCCCATCCGAAGACGGCAATAGTTCCGGCGACCTTTCTTCCCATAATCGTTAGGCGGCCTTTTTGATCGCTTCGAGAACAACGTCATCTGCAGGACGAAACAGGCTTAGCGGCTGAGCCTTGTGATACGCGATCTTGCCTTCCTTGTCGATGACAACGACGCCCCGGGCCGAGCGTCCCGGAAGCCATGACTTCATATCGTAATCGGATGAAACTTTTCGATCCGGATCGGAAAGGAGCCGTAGCGGCAGTTCGTTCTTTTGCGCGAAGCCTTTGTGCGATTCGACCGAGTCGGTCGAGATGCCGACAACCTCGGCACCCGTCGCCTGATACTCCGACCAATGATCCCGCACTGAACAAAGCTGCGCCGTACACACCGGCGTGTTGTCACCCGGATAGAACAACAGCACGACCGTCTTCCCGCGATGATCGCTTAGCGTCCAAACGTTTCCGTCGCCGTCTTTGAGAGTGAAGTCCGATGCTTTGTTTCCCATTTTCATTGCGTGGCAATATTAGGACATAACGCTTGCGGTTCAAACTTGATCGACAGGCAGCTTGTCCCAAGGTACCGTTGTCCCAGTGTCCCACGCACGCGAAATTTACGGTTTACGCCTGTTTTTTCAATTTTCAAACACCAGCCGTCGAGAATAGTGCCACAGATAGGACGATGTGTCAATGTTCGAATTCAATGCATTCGATCATTTAGAAGAGCCAGTCGAAGGATAAACTTGAACACGTCGGCGTGTAGTGACATATTACGCCAGGCTAGCGAAGTTTCTTTATCGCCGCTTTTGCGTTGAGTTCGCTGACGACTTTTTTGCCAGTCCTTGCTTCGAGTTCGAGACGTGCGACCTTTGCAACATTTCCTCCTTGCCGAGCAACGTTCTTGTTCTCGTCGAAAGTCCGTGGGTCCGTTGCCTGGGAGATATCCTTCGTTGATGCCTCCGCAAGCATGTTGAGGATCAGCTCGGTGTTGGTCATATTGTCTCTAAGGTTCTCTTTCTTTAGTCCTTTCAGGTTCTTATACTCTTTGGTGCTGTTGCCTGACCAAGCCTTTGTAATGATGTCGGTAAGCGTCGCGAACTGAATGCCTTCCTTCATACCGCGCTTCCTCCATTCGTCGGTCAACTCTTTGCGGATCTCGATACTCTTGAGACGCTGATTGATCCAGTTCTCCGAATAGCCTAGCTTAAGATACTGTTCAAGAGCCCGGTCAATGGTCAGTTCCGGGTCCTGCATTTCATCGAGCCTTTCTCTGCCGAGTTGAGCAAGCCACTGTTTGAAGGGTTCGGCCTTGGGTGACGGGATCGATTGAATCAACCTGAATATCTGCTCGGTATCGGCAACGTCGGTCAGCCGCATCTTGCCGTCAGGCGCAGGCATTTTCAAAGCGTTACAATTTGTAACGGTTTCATTTCCCTCGTCCCTGAGCCGCTTTTTCAGAACTCGCCAATAGACCTGAGGATTTGAGCTGTCGGTCAAAGCTTCAACCACATCGACAATGGCCAAGAGCCACGTCTCCTGTTCCGCGTCCCAATAAGTGCGAACTTTTTTCGACTCGAACAACTTTATTTCGTTCTTTTCTGTCATTGTTATTGGAAGTCCCTAATATCCTTGCTCATCAAAGGACAACTGTTCACCGCGATGATCGCTCAGCGTCCAAACGTCTCCGTCGCCGTCTTTGAGTGTGAAGTTTGGTGCGTCGATTCCCGTCCACATAATTGCCGTTCTAGTCAACCTGCATTCTCATCGAAAATCCTCGTGTAGTTTTCGAACTCAGTGCCAGCTAAGTCTTTCTCGATGACCTGCTTTGCTATTTCGAAATCAACAACGAAACAACATACTTCCATAGTTCCACTTCCAATGCTTCCGCCGTCGCAATGCCCCAAGCCAGTCCATCCAAGAGTCTCGTTCATCCGGTCTTCCAGCTTATGCCGTTTGTCGAGATCTTCAGGCGTGCCCATCCCCTCGATGGCATACTCGATAAGTAAAGTAAATAACTCATCATCGTCAATGGGTCGGTAGCCATCTTCGATCTTTTGGTCAACCAACTTCTGAACCTTATTATGAAACGGCGACAGGATTCCAGACCTGATTGTCTCCTTTTGCCCCTTCTCGCCGACAACACCCCAATGAATGATCGCAGCTTTCTCGTCCTGTTCCCACGTTTCCCAATAATGAAGCTGGTCGTCAGTATATTTATAGAGCTTTAGCATTTTCTTGGATTGGAACCTTGGTTACTGAAAATCTCTTATGTCCTTGAACGGCTCGTCGCGGTCGTCGAAGTTCGGACGGTAGTAATAGGACGCGGATTCGTACTCTTGCATAAAGCCTTCTTCCATTCCGAGGTCTTCCAGGAGTGAGACGGCTTCGAACCATTCGCGTTCGGAGATGCGGCGGGAGAGGAGGATGTAGCGGTCGTCGGTGGCGGCTTTGTTGGTGGCGTAGTATTGGGCCATCAGGGAGACGGCTGTTTGAGGGCCGAGTTCGTCGCGTATCCAGCGCAAGTTGTCTTCGAGCCCGGCGATGTCGTTGGGGAGGACGAGCAGACGAATGAGCAGGCCGCGTTTGAGCAGAGGCTGACTCGCGGACGAAGGCGTCCGCGTTCCGTCGGGCGTCGGCGTTCCGTCGAAAACGAGTTCCGAGCCCATCTGGCGGTGCATTTCTTTGATCGCCGCACGAGCGTGTTCGGTATAGTTGCGAACCTTTGAGTACTGAAATCCGGCGTCGGAATCGGCGTATTTGAGATCAGGCAGATAGATATCGACGATTCCGTCGAGCAGTTTGATCACCTCGACTGAATCATAGGCGTTGGTGTTGTAGACGATCGGCAGTCGCAAACCTTGGCGTGCGGCAATCAGGATCGCTCGTGCCATCTGCGGAGCGAAGTGAGTCGGCGAGACGAAGCCGATGTTATGGCAGCCGCGATCCTGCAGTTCGAGCATCATCTCGGCGAGACGTTCGTGCGTTACCTCGTTCTTTGTATTTCGTTTTGCGGACGAGGGCGTCCGCGCTCCCCAGGTCTGCGAGATCTGATAATTTTGGCAGTAGACGCAGCGGAGATTACAGTTGCCGAAGAAGATATTCCCGGCTCCGTTCGTACCGCTTAGCACCGGTTCCTCGCCGAAGTGAGCGGTGTAGCTTGAGACGATCGGAAGCCGGCCCGAGTAGCAAGCAGCGATCTCGTCGTTGAGCCGATCGTTGCCGCAATCCTTGGGGCAAATCGTGCAGGAGGCGAGCAGGGCTTCGAGCTTTTCGACTCGCGATTCAAGCTCATTCGCCGCCAAGAGTTTTAGATACTTTGGCTCCATTCTTACCTCTGATCTTGCCCTTCTTGTTGTATTTGCTGGCTACATCCTGCGGAGCGACCTTGCGGGCGAGTTCCCAGGTAAAATCCATCTCCTCGTTGATAGTGGCGGTCGCCATACGTGTCTCTTTCAGCATAAGAAGACT
>DAIOWA010000017.1:0-12107 GCA_036758705.1 Pyrinomonadaceae bacterium
GAGGACGTATTTAGCGGCGCCGGCATCGCGGGCGGCTTGGCGAAGTTTTACGTCGGTGTGATGCGTGACCATCATCACCTGCGCGTTTGGATAGGCGGCAATGATCTGTCTCGTGGCCGTGATGCCGTCCATGCCTTTCATATCGACGTCCATCAAAACCCAATCGGGCCGGAGTTGTGAGTAAGCAGCCAGAGCATCCGCACCGTCCGAGCATTCGCCGACCACTACAACCGCGTCTCCGAGCGACATTTTCAAAAACTCGCGCATCGGCAGACTGTCGTCTACGATCAATACTCTGGATCTCATCCTTGCTTCACCTGTGAATTTTCGATCGTCTATTTGATCCGAATGCTTACCCGTTTTGCCTGAGCGATGCTGCGCAGCCTGCGATGCGATCTGACGGACGGGAGACGGCTTTCGTAGCTGTCGCCGGAGGCCCTGATGGCTTCGAGATAGTTAGTTTCGCCGTAGCGGCTGAAGCTCAAGGTAGAGAAATCAGTCGGCGCGCCGGAATTCAGCCGCTGTGTACGGATGATGACGAGCGTTTTGCCGGCTGAAGAATTGAGGACGAGCGTATCGGGATCTGCCTGACTCAGACGCCCGATCTTGTAGCTTGCCGCCGGGTATGTCCGGCCCATTACAACAAAATCGAACGGCACCTGGATCTGAAAGACCCGTGCATTCTGGGCTGAAACCTGTGCTGTAAAAGCTCCAAAGCCGAGGACAAAAACGGTCAACAACAGATGCTTGGCAAATTTCAAATCGAGATCTTTCATTTCATTCTCCGTGACCTTGAAGCGTAAATGTTCAAGGTTAGGAAAATAATAGACGGGCCAGCGATGGGTTGTAAGACCGATGATTACGTAATGTCAGTAAGTATTTATACGCAATTTGTACGTATTTTCAGGAAGACGGCGGGCTTTGTGTAGTTGCTTTTAGAGAAGCGACTTATATTCCACAGCGAATTTCATCAGAGAATGCGAGCCTTGCAGGTTTAACTTTTGGCAGATGCGGAGGCGGTGGGTTTCGATCGTTCGCGGGCTGACGGATAGTTCCGCGGCGATCTCTTTGCTGGTCTTGTAATCGGCAAGGAGGCGTAGAATGCGGGATTCTGTAACCGTGAGCTGATTCAATCCCAACTGCTGCTTGTCGGGAACGTTATTGTAATTTTCACGACGCGAGAAATAGGTCGTCATCGGCAAACTGGTGAAGTGTCGGCCTTTTACGACTTCGTTTATAGCCGTTACGATGTCATCGATCGCACTGTCTTTTAGCACGTAGCCTTTAGCACCGATATCGAGTGCGGCGTGAAACATCTGCTCTTCGCTATGAATGGTCAGAAAGATCACGGCAACGGGATTCTTCGCGGCGGCAAGTTCTCTCGCCACCTGAAAGCCGTCCCGGTGCGGCATATCGACGTCAAGGATCGCGACGTTCGGCCTCCGCTCCTCGACCAACGCAAACGCCTCGGAACCGTTTGCCGCTTCTCCGACCACGTTCAAGTTAGGTTCGAGTTCGATAACCTGTCGCAAACCTTGCCGCATCAGCGGATGGTCGTCGGCGATAACGATGCGAATTTCCTGGTCCATTTATTTCGAATGCAAACCTATCACAATTGATACGGCCGTGCCCTCTCCCGGTTTCGATTCGATACTCAATTTTCCGCCGAGCAGACGAGTTCGTTCGGCGATCCCGACCAGTCCGAAACTGCGTTTTGACAAGTCGAACCCGCTGCCTGCAGTATCGAACCCGCGACCATTGTCAGAGATCTTGACCGACACGCTGTTATCGCCCCGCTCGATCATTAACACCGCTCGAGTCGCACCGGAGTGCTTCACTATATTGCTCGCACATTCTTGCACAATGCGGTAAAGCAATATCTCGGAATCTTTCTCAAGAACGCCGTCGATGTTATCGACAAACGCGTCGTACTCGATCTCGCTCGCACTGAACACCTTGTCGAGCATAGATTCGATGGTTTTCGTCAGACCCAAACGATCCAGCAGATGGGGCCGCAGATTAAAAGCGATCTCTTTCGCTTCGTGAATGGCGTGCGACGCAGTCGAGGAGATGTTTTCGAGATGATCCAGCACCGCATCCTTTTGGTCGGACTGTTTCAGGCTCAGGCGAGCTCGGTTCTTTATGATTACCAGCGACTGCCCGAGTCCATCGTGCATCTCGGCGGCAAAGCGCTTGCGTTCCTGTTCCTGCGAATCGATCAAGCGTCTGGAAAAGGCCAACTCGGCCGCGTGCTTGAGATTTATCTGGCGGATACGCTGTCTGAAAAGTAGAAGGGCGAACAGGCCGACCGCCAAGGCCGCCAGCGTCATGAACCACCAGGTGCGATAAAACGGCGGTATGACGACGATATTGAGAGATGCTCCGGTCTCGTTCCAGACGTTATCGCTGTTTGCGGCGATCACGCGAAATGTATAGTCACCCGGTGGGACGTGCGTGAAATTAGCCTGCCGCCTGGTTCCCGCATCGGTCCATTCGTTGTCCAAACCTTCGAGTTTGTATTTAAACCGAAGGTTTTCCGAATTTATGAACGACAGCGCCGTGTACCGGATCTCGAAATTCTGCTGCGATGGTTCGATCCGGATCTCGGCTCGGGAAGTCGCGTCCGAGCGATCCGATTCCACGTCTTTGTTGTCGATCCTAAAATCCTCGATCACCACCGGCGGCGGTTTCAAATTTGCCTTGATCTCTCGCGGATCGATCACCGCAACGCCGTCCATGGTCGGAAACCAAAGCCGTCCATCATCGGCGCGAATCCCGGCGGGCGATCGTCCGCCGTTGCACTCCGGGTTGAGCATTCCGTCCGATTTGCCGTAAGAGATCGAGTTGATCGAAACGATCTTGCCATCGGCGAAATCGTTCAACTCGTCCTTATTGACTCGGTAAATTCCGCGATTCGACGAGATCCAGAAATTGCGGCTGTCGTCCTCCAAGATCTGAAATGCGCCATCGTTCGGCAGGCCCGTTTTCATACTGTATCGCGTGAACTTGCCGTCCTTGAACCGTGCCAAGCCGCCATCGTAACTGCCGATCCAAAGCGTGCCGTCCGCCTCTTCATAGAGCGCCCGAACGGTTCGGCTGGGCAAGCCATCGGCTTCACGCCAGCTTGTAAATTTACCGTCTTTGTAGCGGGTTAGGCCATCGTAGGTTCCGATCCAAAGTCCGCCTTCTCGCGCGTTAATGACGACCTTGACGTCGTTTCCGGCGAGGCCGTCCGCAGTTGTGAAACTCGTCAAAACGCCGTCTTTGAAACGCCTCAATCCTTTCTCGCCGCCTATCCATAAAGCATTTTCAAGGTCGGACTGAATAGCGTAAACGAAACCGAGGTCGGGGATCTTATCCTGCTCGAACGGAACGAATTGATCGTTTTCACGAACGTACAACCGGCCGTAGTTGTTTATGAGTACGCGTCCCAGTGGGTCCTCGCCGATGGCGGTTATAACAAAATTCCTGGTGGATTCGATCGCCGTAAAAGTTCCGTTTTCGTATTTTGAAAGCCCGACCGATCCGATCCAGATCGTCCCGGTGCGGCCCTTGAAGATCGGATATACGGTTTTATCGATGATGCCGTCAGCTTCGGAGTAGGCCGTGATAGCCTGTTTTCTGGCGCGAAACAAACCGTCGGTGTTGGTACCAAACCAGAGATTGCCTTCGCCGTCCGCGTAGGTTGATAAAAATTTTCGTTTATCAAGCGGGAAGGATCCGGTACCTTTCTTGAGCAGCAACTCCTTTTGCATCGAGGGCAGATCGACTAGCCAGAGTGCATCGTCAGCGTCTTTCGACACCAAGGCGAGTCGCTCGCCCACGATCAAATACTGCGGAGATTTCGGCAGCCCGTCGCGTTCATCATAAATGCGAGTAACTCGCCCATTTACCGCACTCGCAACGCGCCCATCGGCGGTTATCAACCAGACGGTTCCGTTCGCCTCCTGCGCCGCCGAGACAAACCGGACCTGTGACGAGCCGTCGGGGTTTGTCTCCTGTTCGACCGATATGAATTTCTCCTGCGGCGAGCCGTCGCTGTATGCAAAACTGGTCCATTTACCGTCAACGAAACACTCCGAATATCTCTTCTCGGTATTGAGGCGGCAAATGATCTTAATGTTCGATGAACGGGAATCTGTCAGCGAAAGGTCTGCTCCGTTGCGATAACGGATCGCTTCGGTGGGACTGTGAAATATCGTACCGTCGCCTGTCGCGGCGGACTCGATCCAACTCACACTGCGCGGAACGCCGGGATCGTCCACATATTCAAATCGTCCGCCCTTAAAGTGGACGACTCCGCTTTCTTCCGTACCCGCCCACAGATCGCCGCGGCCGTCCTCAAACAAGGATATGAACCGGTTGTTTACGATGCCCGGCGAATTGCTCTTGTTGAAAACCGAAAACCGCACACCGTCGAACCGCGCCAACCCATCCACGGTTGCAAGCCATAGATAGCCGTCGCGGGTTTGAATGATGCTATAAACCGAGTTCTGCGGCAGCCCGTCATCTGCCGTCCATTGGTCGATCCGATACTGCGCGAGCGCCGCCGTCGTGGCCGCACAACAAACGCAGAGGAACAGCAACAATTTGCTCGATAACGTGATCAGATATTTAATCGGGTGACCGGATAGATAGCTTTTGGGCTCAAATCTAACTTGGAGCGAACCGATTAACAAGTTCAGAACCGGCTAGATCGGATCCGCCCGCATCACGATGGTATTCTACAAAGGTACGACGAATATTATATATGTTCGAGAAAAAGGCTGGTGAAGAGATCATCGTGTTGTCGTCCGGCGACATGGTCGCACCCGCATTTGTCGAAAACCTGATCAAAGAATCGAACCTGATCGGCGATTGTATGGTTTACGGCGACGGCCGAGACTATTGCGTCGCACTTATAACGATCGACGAAACCGAGGCAGCCAATATGTGTGTCGAGCAGATCGACGGCCTCGTAGACCAAGCTGTGGCTTACGCAAACTCGCGCATATCAGGCATCGAACATATTAAACGCTGGAAAGTCCTCGACCGCGACTTCTTACCCGAGTTAAACGAAGTAACACCGGCCCGTATTCTCCAACGAAACGTGATCGCTAGACATTTCAGAGCTGCTTTGGAAGCACTCTATTCCGAAAAATGATCTGTCATCACAAGATCGCAGGGCTTGCCTGGTATTTGTCCATTCATCCATTCAATGATCGGCCCACGAAAACGGCTCGTCCCAGGATCAAAGAATTTCTTGACGCAAATCCGCAGTTGATATAACTTTTAGCTAGTTTCCGAACAAGTACAACTAATCTTTCGAAGGAGGACGTTCTTGATGAGAATGGTGCGGCGGCTTTTGCCCTCAGGTTTTTTGGTTATCGTTTCTTGCCTCATTTTCCCGTCGGCAATTTACTCATACGATCTGTTCTTTCCAACTGCCTCGATCGTCGAAACGCCGCGTGACGGCGGCATTCGCGAGGACATTCCAAAGAAGTATGTCGAACGTTACGAACGCTGGAAGACGGAATTGCTCTCGACCGAGTTTGGCCGCACGCAATGGAAAGCATATGCGAACAACAGCGGATTTGTGCTGACGATCAAGATGACCGGCGACAAAGGCAAAGGTGCGGGAACCGACAACTTCCAATGGGACAATAAGGGAAACTTTGTCGGTGCGACCATCACGCTCGGCAGCCAGATCGACGACGGCTACCCGAATCCGATCTATTATCCGGTGCTTAATTCGCTCTCGTCTGATCAATCCTCTTACTTGATCAGCGGCCGCATTCTCGCCGCGACAAAGTTCTCGCACGAGTTCGGCCACGTCGCCCAGGCCGCGACCGCTAACCGTCTGGTGATCGAAAAACAGAGCAAACTCATTCCCGAATACACATCGATCTTCCTCAAGAATGGCCACAACACACGCGACGAAAAGCTCGTCGAACTCGCCGTCGAGATCGGAGGAACACCGATCGAGATCTGGGAAAGCCGCGAATACTGGAGCGAGGTCACCGCGATGAAGTTCCTCAGTGAACGCATCAAGGACGAGTCTTACTATTGCTTCGTCTTTAACAAGATCCGAAACAACATAACAACCTACGCCCGCGACTACGTCGATCGCTTCGAACCAACCGCAATGGCTACGTGTAAGTAAACGGAAGATTCAAACGCAGAGGGCGCAGAGTCCGCAGAGATGAGCTTCTCTCCGCGTTCCCTGTGCCCTCTGCATTATTTAAACGAACAACAAACGACCCAGTCCCTACTCCACGATCAACTTCCCATGCAGCATATTCATCCCGCAGGTGAATGGAAACTCGCCTGACTTATCAGGAGTGAACTCGACCGCCGTCGTCTTGAACGCGGGCAGATCCCGCGCGATGCCAAAGTCGCTGAGAATCACCTGCTCGCTGCATGACGAGGTCTCATCGCGATAGAAATTCAACCGTACGGGAATACCGCGTTTGACTGCGATCACATCGGGCGAGTAACCGCCCTTAACCGTAATGCCGATCTCCTGCACGCCGCCCGCATTAACCGCCGCCGCGACCGATTCACGCTCGCCGAAGAAATACCAAAGTACGAGGCCGATCAACCCCACACCGCCTAGAATTACAATGATCTCTGTCGTATCCATCACTAACCCCTTTGTTCACGTCTTTTCAAACAGGATGTACAGGATGAACATGATTCTCCCGATCAATCCCAGGCCTTTCATTTCGTATATCGGGCCTATACCGACGCTCAATACCCATCCTGCATATCCTGTTCATCCTGTTTCAATTCCCTCTGAACCCACGCAGCCGCAAGCTATTCGTCACGACCGAAACGCTCGACATACTCATTGCCGCACTCGCGACAACGGGCGACAGCAGCCATCCGAATATCGGATAAAGTACACCCGCCGCGATCGGAATGCCGATGACGTTGTAGATGAACGCCCAAAACAAGTTCTGCTTCACCGTGCGGATCGTCGCTTTCGATAGACCGATCGCCGTCGCCACGCCGCGAAGATCGCCGCGGATCAAGGTAATGTCGCTCGCCTCGATCGCGACGTCCGTCCCGGTACCGATCGCGATCCCAACGTCCGCCTGAGCAAGTGCCGGAGCATCATTGATGCCGTCGCCGACCATGCCTACCGATCGACCTTCAGCCTGCAGCCGTTTGATCTCGCTCGATTTTCCTTCGGGCAAAACTTCGGCGATCACGCGATCGATACCGACCTCTTTCGCCACGGCATCCGCGGTCCGTCTGTTGTCGCCCGTCATCATCACGACCGTCAGGCCCATGCGGTGAAACTCGGCGATCGCTGCTTTAGAGTCGTCTTTCACGGTGTCCGCGACAGCGACGATACCCGCGAGCTTACCGTCGATCGCCGCAAGCATCGGCGTCTTGCCTTCGGTCGCGAGTGACGATAGGGCATCGGAAGCACGCGATGAATCGCGCACTCTGAACTCGTCCATCAGTCGCTGATTTCCGAGCAAAACGGACCGTCCGTCGACCGTAGCTTCAATACCTCGGCCTTCCGCCGCGTTGAACCTTTCGGCTCGAACCAACTCAAGTCCGCGTTCTTTAGCACCGGCAACGATCGCCGACGCCAGCGGATGCTCGCTCGACGCTTCAGCCGATGCGATCAACCGCAGCAGTTCGCTCTCATCAAAGTCGAACGCGACAACATCCGTCAGGCTCGGCTCTCCTTTCGTGATCGTGCCGGTCTTGTCGAGCACGATCGTGTCCAACTTGTGAGCCGTCTCCAAACTGTCGCCGCCCTTGATCAGGATGCCAAGCTCAGCACCCTTGCCCGTCCCGACCATGATCGCAGTCGGTGTAGCAAGTCCCAGCGCACACGGACACGCGATGATCAGCACCGAAACAAAATTCACCAAAGCCATTGTGAACCGGACCTCAGGCGAAGCCGCGACGAACCAGACGACAAACGTCGCGATCGCGATCGAAATAACGACCGGCGTGAAGATACCGCTTATCTTGTCGGCGAGTTTCGCGATCGGAGGCTTCGAACCTTGGGCATCACGAACCAGTTGGACGATCTGCTGCAGAGCCGTGTCCTTGCCGACCTTCGTCGCACGAAAATGAAATGCACCGGTCTTGTTGATCGTCGCCGCGAAAACCTCGTCGCCAACCCGCTTCTCGACCGGAATGCTCTCGCCCGTCAGCATCGATTCATCGACAGCCGATGATCCTTCGGATACAACACCATCGACCGCGATCTTCTCGCCCGGCCGCACGACGACGATGTCGCCCTGCAGTACCGCATCCGTCGCGACCTCGATCTCAGCACCGTCGCGGATCACCGTCGCCGTCTTTGGCTGCAATCCGACCAGCTTGCGGATCGCCTCGCCGGTGCGTCCCTTCGCACGGGATTCGAAAAGATTGCCCAACAAGATCAAGGCGATGATCACCGCCGCGGCCTCGAAATATACCGGCACGTCCATTGAATGAGCACCATGATCTGCCGCCGCGAACCACGCCGGAAACACGGTAGCAAACACCGAATAGATAAACGCCGTCCCGGTCCCGACCGCGATCAGCGTATTCATATCCGCCGCCCGGTGCTTGAACGCGGCCCACGCACCTGTATAAAAATGCCGCCCCGAATACAACACCACCGGCGTTGTCAGGATCAACTGCAGCCAGTTCACGCCGTCGAAGTTTAGCCACGAGATCGCGCCGTGAGACATTGCGATCACGAGCACCGGCAGCGACAGAACCGCCGCCACAATGAACTTGAGCTGGGCGGTTCTGTATTCTTCCGCGTGAGCCTTCTCAAGCGGATCCTCATCGCCATCATTCATCGAATGCGGATGCGCGTCGTAACCCGCACCGCGAACCGTCTCGACCAGCGAATCGACATTCGTCGCCGCCGGATCAAAATTCACCGTCGCCGTTTCGGTCGCGAAATTTACCGACGCATGATTTACGCCCGGCTGTTTGGCGAGCGTCTTCTCAATGCGATTCGCACACGCCGCACAGGTCATACCCGTGATCGGCATATCGACTCGTTCTGTCCCAACCTCCTTGACCTCCTTCATGGCCGCCTCCCTTTTTTTTCGACACCTGAAAGACCCTCTGTGAACTTTGTGTCTCCCTTTGCGCCTTTGTGTTTAACCACCTCTTTAACACAGAGGCACAGAGAACGATCCACAAAGGTCACAAAATGAATCCTCGTTTGCTCCTTCCTCATTGCTCCACCGGAAAGCCGGCGTCGTCCAAAACCCTAACGATGTCGTCCCGCGTAACCGTCGGCTCGTGTTCGACGCTCACCCGCTTCGTCGCAACATCAACCTCGATGTTCGTCACACCATCGACCCTGCCAAACGCGTTCTTGATCGCGTTCGCACATCCGCCGCACACCATGTCCGGCGCCGTTACTGTTGTTTGTTCCTTGCTCATCACTTCCTCCCAAACTTGCTCGTCATTGTCGCAGGACGCTCAATGTGCGAACCTTCGATCAGTCCGCAAACATGTCCTGCTTTTTCGCGTTTCTTCTCCCACTGCTTCAGTTCGGCCGCGAGCTCGTCGCGATAAAGCGTCATCTGCCGTATACGTTCGTCCAGCTCCTCAAGCCGCGTCTTCACCTTCGCCCGCACGTGGCTGCACGGATTTTCACCGGCCCGCTTATGCACTATCAGCTCGCGGATCTCGTCCAGCGTAAACCCCAGCACCTGAGCCTTCTTGATGAACGCGAGGCGATCAAGAATATTGGCGTCATACACGCGATACCCGCTCGCCGTGCGCGATGGGCGGTCCAGCAGACCGCTCTTCTCATAAAAGCGCAGCGTCTCTATGCCTACCCCCGTGAGCTTCGCGACCTCGCCGATCTTGTAAGTCTCCGTCATCATCTCCTCCCAACTTCTACATCATAGACTATGGAGCCGACTCCAGGGTCAAGTGTTAATTTCCTTCTTCGCATTTTTTCCTTTTTCGTGCGTTTCGTGTATTTCGTGGACAGATTTGTATGAGCAAAAGTTTGACCCGTTTTCCCACACGGGTCACAATGACTTCACTACTCAGGAGGATATCCAATTGAAATCGACCGTCATATTGCTGATCGGACTCGCGATGTACGGCTGCGCCGAAAACCAGCCTCAAACTGAACGCCCCGTCTCGCAAGCGACCAGCCCGCAACAGCAACCGGGCGGCACCGACATCGCCGCAAAGGCACCCGAACCGACTCCGGCAACCGGCGACCCTTCAAATGTAATGGAGTTTTTCGCGGTGCTGCCCGATAAATACTTCACGCTCGAAGGCTGCGATCGGACAACCGACAAGGACTGCAAAAAGGCCCGGGCCGAATATCTCAAGACATTTACAGAAGTGTCCGACATTAAAAACGGCTACTTCAAAGGCGGGTGCGACGGTGCTCAGGCATGCATCGAGATGGCCATCTTCAAGCGCCCCGACGGCCGGTATCTGGTGGGAGTCTACGTATCCCACGAAATGATCGAGAAGAACTATTTTCTGGACCATGAGAATGGAAGCTGGAAAGACGTCTCGACGGCAGTCGTGCCCGGATTTAGCAATAAAAACCTATACGAACTCCCACGCGAAGGCACGACCGTAAAGGTCTTCGCAAAGATCATCACCGAACAAGGCGACGATTACGAGATCAGCGAAAAGGGCAAAAAGCTCTACGACCTCGTTTGGAAGGACGGGAAGTTTACAAAGAAATGATCCCTTGGACCTCTTTAAATTAAATATGACCGGCCTACAACATTCGTGCTATTATTAGCAACGGTGGGTGGCAACTAGGGACGAACCGTGCGCGCCGTGGGACAGTGGGACAATATGGAGAACAGAGCAAGTAAAGTATTGACGGTCAATGGCTTAGCCGGGAAAAATACTGTCCCAAAAGTGTCCCATCGTGGGACACGCGACACGGGACGGGACAGCGGTCGCAAAACGTTCGGAACGCATACACTGTCATTGGTTTTGCTCGGATTTCTGGTGGTTTCCTGCCATTTTCGGGCAGTTTCCCAAACCACAGCGCCCGGAGCACCCGGGCAGGATGCGCAATGGCTGAGTGCGGGCAAGCAAGCCATCGGCACGTCAGCAAACCCCGAATCAAAGGTCTGGTTCACCCTCGCCAACGGCGTGCTGACCGAGGTGATGTATCCCAACGTCCAAACCGCCAACGTCCAGATGCTCCAGTTCGTCGTCGTCAACCCAAAGACGAAAAAGGTAGAAACCGAATGGGACGACGCCAACCACCAGATCAAAGCCCTCCGCCCCGATTCACTCAGCTTTCAGCAAATCAATACCGCGAAGTCCGGAGAGTGGAAGATCACGAAAACGTACGCAGTCGATCCTGAACGCGACGTGCTTCTTATTAATGTGAAGTTCGAGCCTAAGGTCTTAGCTAACGATTTCCAACTCTATGTCTATTACGATCCGTCAATCTCAAACTCCGGAATGGGTGATTCGGCTTGGAATGCGAACGGCCTGCTATCTCGGGACGGGAAAATCGCGTCCGCTTTGATTGCAAATACCCCTTTTGGCGAGGATATAGTTCCGTCTCAAGGCCCGATATCAAATGGCTTCTTTGGAGCGAGTGACGCACTGACCGAACTGCGGCGAAGCGCAAGTGGGAGTTATTCGAAATATGAGAGGGCAGAAACCGGAAATGTGGTCCAATTTGCGCCGGTGAATCTCCGGCTTGGGATCGACGAAAACTTTTTCAGAGAAACGCTTTACCTTGGCTTCGGCCCAAACACCGAAGCAGCCCTGATGAACGCCTACAAATCGAGAGAAAAGCACTTTAGCGCTGCTCTCTCGGCATACGACAAAGGCTGGGCAGATTTTGTAAGAACTCTGCCGAAGGTCGACCCCAAATACCAGGCTCAATTCAACATGGCCGCGATGGTAATAAAGGCTCAGGAAGACAAGACGACTCGCGGAGGCAACGTCGCGTCATTGAGTGTTCCGTGGGGCGGCGGCGGTAACGGGAACGAGGGTGGAACGGGTTACCGGATGATCTGGTCGCGCGATCTTTACCACGTATTTACGGCGTTTTTGGCGATCGGAGACAAGGCGGCCGCGGAGCGAGCACTCGATTTTCTGTTCAAGATCCAGCAGAAAGAGGATGGCAGCTTCCCGCAGAATTC
>DAIOWA010000018.1:0-12104 GCA_036758705.1 Pyrinomonadaceae bacterium
GATGTTTGTATATCTGCTCGCCAGCCATACGGAAACCATTCCGAACAGAAGTCCGAAGAATGCTCCCCGCGAACGTGCTCGTTTGACGCCGATGGCCAATACGAAAACCCCGAGAAGCGAGCCGTAGAAGAACGAACCGAACGTATTGACGACCTCAATAAGCGATCCGAGATTCGTGGCGTAGATCGCGACGATACAAGCAAAGATCCCCCAAAAAAATGTCGCGATCCGCCCGAACCGGACCATCTGGCGGTCCGTTCCATTCGGATTGAAATGCCTGCGGTAAAAATCGATCGTTGTTGCGGTGGCGAGGGCGTTCAATTCCGCCGAGACCGATGACATCGCCGCCGCGAAGATCGCCGCAATGATCAGCCCGATCACGCCCATCGGCATATAACTAATAACGAAGGACGGAAAAACGTAGTTGACGTCGTTAAAACTTGAGTTGCTGGTCGTCGTTTTAACGTAGTTAACTGCGTTCTTCCGTGCCTCGTTAAAGGCCGAATCGGCGGCGATATACGCCGTTCGATTGGCCTCGGACTGGTCATCGATAAATTTCAGAGCTGCTTGTTCGCGCGTTGCGTGAGCCGCGTCAAAGCTCGTTTGTAAGGTTTGATACTGCGCCGTTCCCGCGACCTTTGCCGATTCAACCGGATTGAACACCATCGGCGGCGTCACGAACTGATAGAATACGAATACCAGTATCCCGATAAGCAATATAAAGAACTGCATCGGGATCTTCAGGAACGCACTCATCAGAAGCGAGGTTCGCCCTTCACTTACCGACCTCGCGGTTAGAAATCTTTGTACCTGACTCTGATCGCAGCCGAAGTACGACAGGAACAAAAACAGTGCAGCGATCACGCCCGACCAGATCGTGTACTTTTCGGTTAGATCGAACTTGAGATCGACGGTCTCAAGTTTTCCTAAGGCCCCGGCTAGATGGAGGCCGTCGCCGACCGACACTCCGGTCGGAAATTGCGAAATGATAACGATCGTCACGACCGAAAGGCCGAAGAAGATCACGATCATCTGCTTTACGTCGGTCCACGTAACGGCCTGGACTCCGCCGATCATCGTATAGATCGTTGTGGAGATCCCCATCGCGAATATCGTGGCGATCTCACTCCATCCGAGAACAAGTGAGAGGATGACGGCAGGAGCGGCAATGATAACGCCCACACCGAGCCCCCGTGACATTAGAAAGAAGAAACTGGTCAGACTTCGAGTCTTAGCGTCGAAACGTCGCTCGAGATATTCGTAGGCCGTGAAGACGTTTGCTCGATAGAAAAATGGAACTACGGTAATGCACAGGATCACCATTGCGATCGGCAGCCCGTAATAGAACTGCACGAACCGCATTCCGTCGGTATACGCCTGACCGGTCGTGCCGACAAGCGTGATCGCGGACATCTGCGTCGCCATCACCGATAATCCAACAGCCCACCACGGCAGGCTGCGATTAGCAAGAAAATATCCTTCGGCACTCCCGCTGTGCTTCGTCATCCTGATGCCGTCCCAAATGACGTACACAAGATAAGCGACAACGACCGCCCAATCGAGAAATCTCATTTTTATTCGGTCTTAGCCTGAGAAGTATCGGGAAAACGACCAGAGAAGAGTGATCACAACGATCAGCGACAATACCACGCCGGCATAAACCTTATGCCACCACTCGTCCGGAAGCTCTTCCGAAGGGTCTGCTTTTGTTCCTTCGTGCGATCCCATTGAAATTCTAGGAGAGACTAAATTGTATCAAGTTTTGCCGGGCATCCGCCCCATTCAGATGCCCGGCCCTGCCCCGTGTTCGATCTAAAAAATGAACTTCAACCCAACCTGTCCCTGACGGCTCTCTTGAGCTGTCCGGGCGAAGTTCGCGTAATTTACCGGCGACGGTAGTATGCCCGTGTCACGGCATCCACCGACACCTGCCGGACAGTTTATCGTAGTGCTGCCATAGCTCAGCGTACTATTGATATTAAAGATGTTGGTAGCCTCAGCGAATACCTCGAGTTTGAATCGCTCCGTAAACGGAATAACTCTTGAGTATCGAAAGTCTACGTTGAAAAAGCCGGGCGCCCGACCGGCGTTTCGCTCTAATCCCACTGGAATGTCGTTACCAATAAGATCACCGTTAAGGTCAAAGTTTGTTACGATCGGAAACGTTTCGCCGCTCCCCGCAAACGCGGTAAATCCGAATTGGTTCTGATTGACAATGTAGCTAAGGACTTTATTTCCAATCTCAAATTTAGGCCTGGCCACGAAACTCGCGGACACAGTATGCCGTTGGTCAGCAACACCGTAGGCCCAATCAAAGTCTCTGTTCGACGGATCAGTCTGGCTCGCTGCTCCCACACCCTGGAGATTTCGTTCAGGAGCGTTGTCGCGGACCTTCGAGAGCGTGTAGTTAAAGCTGAACTGGTAACCTTGCGAAAATCGTTTACTAACCTGCAGTGTCAGGGCATTGTAATTTGAGTTGCCGCCGGAACCGACTTCGGTAATACGGTTAAACTCGGGAATAAAACGAGCAGCGTCCGAACAGTTGTATTTAGGCCGTCCATCGGCAAGCGTGGATCCCGCAATGATCGGACAGTTGATCGATCGGTAAACGGGCAATTGGCGTCCTTCCGAATGAATATATCCAACCGTAAAGGAGTAGTCTTTCGTTAGAGCTTGCTCTAACTGTGCCTGCCAATGCATCGCGTACATGTTATTGAAGTCCGATGAGACAATCTCAATATCCGGCTCAGGAAGGATCGTTCCTGGAGGCAGACTTCCTAAAGTGGTGCCGAAAAGCGGAGCACCGGGGTCAGTTCCGCGGAATGAACGGTTCGCATACCGACCGACTCCATTCTCCTGCAAGGCGGCTTCATACATCGAAAGATAGACGGTATCGTAGTAAACACCGAAGCTACCGCGAACAACCGTTGGCAAATTCCCCTGGCGAAGACCATAAACAAATCCAAGCCGTGGAGCGAAGTTATTCTTATCTACCTTGAACTTTCTCGATTCGGCGAGCGGTGCGTCAGAAATGCCATCAGGGATCTGGTAGAGGTCATACCGTACCCCATAGTTCAGCTTCAATCGTCGAGTAGCCTTCCAATCATCCTGAGCAAAAAAGTTGTAGAAGTTTGTCGAATATTCGAACTCCGGATCACCGATCGTTTCGGTATACGTTGTATATCCTCGTCGTGCGGCGTCGCTCGCTCCCGGAGTTGCGGCAGCCACGAACGCGGCTAGAGTTCCGAATGTATAGGTGGCGTTTACATTCGAGCGACGAAAATCATAGATGTGGTTGAGCCCTCCACCGAACTTCATGGTGTGATCACCTTTTGTCCACGTCAGGTTGTTTTGAAACTGGTTCATCGTCTCAATCGGCGAGACGGCGTTAATATTTGCCGCTGGGCCCCATGCGGCAACGTTTGTGACCGTGATCGAGTACGCGGTGCTTGGCGTGAATTCCGTTGGAAGGAATTGCGAGTTCCTGTGAGCTCGTTGATAGCGGAACTCATTGAATACGTTTGGTGTAAGTATCGATGCTAGCTGGATAGCAAGTGAATTGGACTTGTCGTCCAGATCAACGGTACGTTCGAGAGTGTTAATTCCTCCTCCGATGTTGTTCGGCGAGAAGTTGGTAAACCGAATAAATCGTCCAGTCAATCGATGATCCTTGGTTATCTGTGCATCCGTGCGAAAAATCAAGAAGTTAACTTTCTGCGATGCAGGAATTGTATCCACAGCTACCGCCGCATTCAGAAAACCTCCGTCAATTAAAGCTTGCCGATCGAGCCGGCGTGGCTCTGTTAGATTGATCTGCTGCTGCGGTCGACCCGAAAAATCTCTCTTCACCCATTCGTATCCACCGTAGAAGTGCCAGCGATCCTTAATGATCGGGCCACCGATGGCTGCCGTTATGTCGTCGACCGGTGTTGGCGGTTTCGGCACACTGGGAGCCGAGTTGAACGGCTTTGACGACATCGAGGTCCTTCTAAACCGATAGCTACCAGATCCATGGAACCCGTTCGTTCCTGAAGGAGTAATGTTGTTCATCACGAGGCCAGGGGTCTGTCCGAACTCGGCGGAGAAACCGTTGGTAACAAGTTGGACTTCACTGATAAACGTCTCAGAGATCGGAACAAGGCGGAGACCGCCGCTGTTGGCCTGCGTGTTCACGTTTCCGTCGAGTTGGAAGTTAGTGCGACGGGCGTAGCCGTTGGCACTTACGCGGGGGACGCCGAACTCGGTGTTCGGGCGGCCGACGACGTTTGCCTGGAGCAACGAGAAGTTGTACGGGTTACGCGATACGAGCGGAAGATCCGTGATCTCGCGCGTATTCAGTACGCGGCCGAGGTCGATCTTCGCTGCGTCGGCGATCGGGGCGTCGGATGTGATTGTGACCGTGTTCTCAAGTCCACCGACTTCGAGGCCGAGATCGACGGTTGCGGTCTGTCCGGCAACAAGCGTGATCCCCTCGCGGACGAGGCGCTTGAAGTTTGCGGCTTCAACCGTGACTCGATAGGTTCCGAGCGGGAGCAGCGGAAAACGGTAAACACCGCTCGAATCCGTCGTTGCCGTTCGCTCAGTTCCTGTCCCGATGTTTCGTGCGACGACCGTCGCACCCGAAATAGCGGCGCTGTTCGAATCGGAGACCACGCCTTCTATCTGACCGTTTAATGCTTGCGACTGCGCGCGTAAATTGGTTATACCAAATGAAAGGGCGATCAAGAGGACAGAAATACCTGTGAATATCCCCTTTACCGTCGAATTGAGTTTCATATCGAGTTCTCCGTTCGTAATTAGAATTTCAGACCTACCGGGATCGGCTGGTTCTTTGCTTTATCGAGCCAGGGAGATCGGCTTGTTTGTCGGTACTAACAACAAAGTTTTAGCCTACGTCAAATGCAATGTCAAGTTAACACTCAAATATCGGCACTGACCGGATCGGCAACTAAGTTCTGATACCGTAACCGATGCTTTGTCGGGAGCTACATCAAAACCCATTAGCTCCAAACTTCTTGGCCAAGACCAACCCTACCGCACCGATCAGAGTTGGGGCATCGCCAAGCGACGAGGGCATCAAAACAGTAGGCGGCAACCCTGCCATAACGCTCCGATCGGTGACTCTCGCCATCTGAGCCTCGATTATGTCCCAGGCCCTAGTCACACGACCGCTGACCACAACGACCTGTGGGCTCAGTCCCACGATCAAGTTCGAGATACCGTTGGCAAGATACCGCACCGTCTCATTCAGGGCTTCGGCCGCGTGCTTTTCGCCATTGACCGCCAGTTCGACCAGATCCGAGATCTCCACGCTTCCCTGCTTCATCGAATCGCCCGCCAGCAAGGCACGATACCGGGCGAGTAGAGCCTTTTCGGACGCATACGCTTCCCAGCACTCGCGGCTGCCGCAGGAGCAGTCGACGGGAGCGTTGTCGCCCGCGATCATGTGGCCGAACTCACCACCCGCACCTTTCTCACCGCGATAGACCTGGCCATCAAAGACGAGACCCGTACCAATTCCCTCACCGACGAGGATCATCAGGAAAGTATCGGTTTTACGGACCTTCTCGTGCCCGAACCATAGTTCGGCAAGCGCGGTAGCGTTTGCGTCATTCTCTACGGTAACTTTCGATCCTGTTGCTGTCTCGATCCGCGAGCAGATGTCCCAATTTCGCCAATCAAAATAAGGAACGTGAAAGATCTCGCCGGAACGCTGATCAACCAGACCCGGAACGCTGAAACCGATCTCGATCCCTTCATTCCCGTTGCACTTTGTGAGCTTTTTCACACGCTCGACTATTTGCGACGACATGAATTCAACATCAGGCGAGGTCGAGAAAACCTCTTTCTCAAGAATATTCCCTGCGAGATCCGCAAGGGCGATCGTCGTCGTCCGCGGCGTCAGGTCGATGCCGATCGCGGCCGGCTCTCCACTGCGGATGCGATAAAGAGTCGGCTTTCGCCCTCCGGTCGAAACGCCGGACCCGATCTCCTCAATCGTTCCATCCTCAACAAGCTCGTCTACGATCACCGATACGGTCGAACGATGCAGATCGGTTTGCCTAGCGATCTCCGCGCGTGATATCGGCGACTGATCGCGAACATAGTTCAATACGATCTGGCGGTTAATATCTCGGATGGTGTTCAACCGGGCTATCTGATCCTTGGCTTTGTGCAGGTTTATGCGTTTCACTGAATAAGTAACTCGCTTTTAACTTAAAGGAGCGACTTCACGAGTCGCTGTTATAAATGTTTCGATCAGGCTGGGACCTTTGTTGTGTCTCCCGACAAATAGGTTTATAGCCCAACTTTAATAGCGTAGTCAAGGCTGAATAGACACTTAGATCGTGTCGGAGGATCAATTTGAAGAAACTTTGTTAGGTTCGATGGAATCCGCGCTCAATATCTTTCATCGATAAACGCAGAATAACGGGACGGCCGTGCGGACAGGTGGTTGGAGAAGACGTAGTGAGTAACCGGTCGATAAGCCACTGCATTTTCTCAGGTGTGAGCTTCATATTGATCTTAACCGCCGCTTTGCATGCGAGCGACGCCGCAATGTGGTCACGAACAGCTGCCTTTCCTGCGCCACGTTTCTCGAGATCGATGTTGTCGAGAATTTCCGCGAATAGGTTGCGGACCTCTGCCGAAGGAAGATCGGTCGGGATCGACTTGATCGCGACCGTTCGTCCGGACAATCGCATCAATCCGAACCCGATCGACGACAGCTCTTCTTCAACGATTTCAAAAGCCTGACTCTGCGCGGGCGTCAGATCGATCGTTTCAGGGAGCAACAGGTTTTGCGATTCAACGGCGCGATTGGTTTCTTTGCGTCGAAACTTGTCGAAAAGGATCCGCTCGTGGGCGACGTGCTGGTCGATCAACAGCAGTCCCTCGTCATCCACGGCAATGACGAAGCTTTCGTGCAGTTGTCCGAGTGGACGGATCGATCCGTGCGAAACTGCCTCTGGCTCAGCTGTTTTCACTAGGCCCGACGCGTTATTCACCGGAGGAAGTACTGGATACGCCGTCGCCCCTTCGCTCAATTCCGAGCGACTCTCCGCGGCACGTTCAAACGCTTCAGCAAAGCTGGCGAGTTTATCTTCGGCTACTCGATCTGCCGTCGTCCGATCATCGACGTACAATGCCTGGGATTCCGGATCCGCTTCTAAAAACCGCTTTGACGACTGAAATTCCAGCGATGGCTCAATCGGCGACTCGCTTACGTTCGTCGCGGAAGATACACCGTCACCCGACTCGAATTCCATCCGAGACTGCTGCTCGATCTCACCATTCGAGATCGGCCTGACCTGCTCGTCCGCAGGCAGCGGGGCTGGCTGCGATTCTTGGGCCAGAGCGACGATCCCAGCTTTTGAAAGGGACTCGCGGATCGCTTCGGCGATCACATCCTTTACGGCCTCGTTGCGGCGGAAACGGATCTCGGTCTTCGCCGGATGAACGTTAACGTCGATCTCTTCAAGCGGCACATCGAGAAAGAGAAAAGCAACGGGAAAGACTCCGTGTGGAAGTACCGATCGATAGCCTTCGAGGAGCCCGCCGGCGATGGTCTTATCGCGCACGAAACGATTGTTGACGAAAAAATATTGTGAGTCTCGATTTGTCCTGCGCTCACGCGGAGCCGAGATGAATCCCGTTACCCGAGCAACGTATTCGCGGCCGCCGGAAACAGGCAATAGGCTGTCGAGCATTTGAGATCCGAAGATCTGAAATGATCGTTCGCGAAGGTCCTTCGCCGGCGAAACCCGCAGCACTTCCCTGCCGTTATTGGTCAGCGTGAACGCGATCTCGGGATGAGCAAGAGCGTAATGCGTAACGATGCTCGCGATGTGATAATTCTCCGTCGCCTCGGACCGCATAAATTTTCGGCGGGCAGGCGTGTTGAAAAATAGATCGCGTACCGCGATCGTCGTGCCCGTATCCCTAGCGGCATCTTTGACATCGATAAGTCGGCCGCCTTCGATCTGGACACGTGTCCCGGCGATATCGCTTTCGATTTTCGTTATCAATTCGACCTTTGCAACCGAGGCGATCGAGGCCAGGGCTTCACCTCGGAATCCGAGCGTGGCGATCGCGGCGAGATCCTCGAGCGTGCGGATCTTTGAAGTAGCATGTCGTTCGAAAGCGAGGATCGCATCATCGCGGAGCATTCCGTGCCCGTCGTCTGAAATTCGCATTAGCCGACGTCCGCCCAGTTCGATATCGATCGCGACACGCCTTGCTCCGGCGTCAATCGAATTCTCGACGAGTTCCTTAATAACGGACGCAGGACGTTCGACCACTTCGCCTGCCGCGATCTGGTTTGCGAGGGTGTCAGGGAGTATGCGGATATTGTTCATCAAAGATAGAGAACGCGGTGGCCGCGGTCGTCGAGATCGGATGCCTGATAAACCCAGTCAACGAAGTTTGCACCGTAACGATTAACGAAGTAGCCAACGTTCAGCGAACGTTCCTGCAAAGCTCCGTGCGGCATCAGCGAAGCAAACAACGATTCGACCCGCTGGTTGATCGTTTCGTCCTTACGAAGCTGAACGTGCCGGAATTTATTTCGCAGGGCGGCTATGTGATAAAGGATCTTCCGTCGACGTTTGGCGAGGTTCTCGGTCAAGGTCGGATCGATACCGGAAAGATTCTCATCCAGCCGATGCAGCTCCGTGTTGACCCGTTCCTCAACATCCGCAAAAAGTGTCGCGGTGCCGCTGTTAATGTGGTCTTCTACGATGCCCGGCAGCAGCTCTTCAAGGCCGCGGAAAAGATCGGTGAACTCGAGGTCATAGCGGCCGAGCGTCTTCGCATGTTTTGTCTCAACGACAGAAAAGCTTTGGCGGTGAAGGATCGTGGTCACGGGCCTCCCGAGGATCCGATAGACCTCGCCGCTTTGGGCAAAGTAAGATATCTCCGCTCCGCCGCCAAAGTAGCAGACCGTGGGAAGGATGTAATCCTGAACCACCGAGCGGAGCACCACGCTCGGCGAAAACCTATATGGTTCACTCGCGGCGATCTCGGCTAGTTCGTGCAGAGTGAACTCGCGAGTGCCGTCCTTGGTCCTGAAGGTTCCTTCTTTGCTCTTCTTCAACGAATTTCGAGTGTCATCGCGTGCCTGCCAGAAGAGCGGAAAATAATCGTCCCCGATCAGCACCTGAGCCGCGTATCCTTCGGATTCAAGCTGCTTGCTTCGTACCTGCAGAGCCTCGACGATCTCCGCGGATTTCTGGATCGCCTCGACATACATTGGTGCCGCCAACTGCTTGAGTGCATTGTTTAGCGGACAAAGCACGATGATCCCATAGCGGCCGAGCAGCTTGGTCAGCAGAACCGCGAAAGCATCGCCGAAGTACTCACCCGACTTCCAACTGTCCAGCACGTATTCCTTTAGCTCGTCGGTAAACTCTGTCGTCGTAATTCCGCGGAAGAGTTCGTCGATGGTCTCGTCGATCGAATCGTCGAGCTTGATGTAGCCGACGGGCAGGTTGCTATAACAACGCTTCGGTTCGTTTGAAACATCGACGACGTTTCCCTTCTTTCCGATAAATGAAGTTTTTGAGACCTCTTCGAAATCGTGGTCTTCGGTAGCTACCCAGAAAACCGGAACCGCTTTGATGCCGCGGCCGCGTAGACACTCGACCATGCGGATGGCCGAAAGGGCCTTGTAGATCGTGTAGAGTGGACCAGAAAAAAGCCCGGCTTGCTGGCCGGTTACGACCGCTACGGTTTCCGCGTCGCGGAGTAGTTCGATATTTGCGCGGGTCGCGTCCGTCGCTCCAAACTTACGATTCGTCTCCGTCAATGCATCGCAAAGGACCTCTCGATCGGCTTTGTAGTTAGCGAGAACTTCCGGGATACGGTCGGCGATCTGAGTGTGCGACTCTATGGCGTTAGGATAATAGCGCTTGAGAGAAAGCGGGTCTTTTTGATACTGAGCGAAAAGTTTCGACTGACCGGGGATGTCAGAAAAAGGAATGCTTTCAGTTCGGATAGTGACGTTGCCGTTCGTACCCCGACACTCATACTCTTTCGTCGCAGTTTGCTGGCTCATGAGCTATCAGATTATAGAATCTCGACGGGTAACTGCAACCCTGGAGCGACTTGAAGTGGAACAGCCGCCAAAAGGAACGAAAGACGCAAAAGACAGCATTGCCTTTTGCGTCCTCAGCGACTCTCCGCCGCAATCGCGACTAGTTCCCCTCTTTCGCTGCCGCATCTACCGATGCGGTCTCGACCGGTCGATCAATGCGATAGACACCGGATGAATGTGTTCCCGCATACATACGGTGCGGATTCTGTGGATCGAACACGAGCGACCAGATGCGGCGGCTCGGGAGTTTGAGGTCCTTAGAATCGAACCGCTTCCACTTCATCCCGGCGTCCTCGGAGATATAAATACCGCCGTCCGTTTCAAGCGCACTCGAGAGAATGATCGTGTCGGTGTTGTTCGGGTCGATCAGGATGGACGTGAAGTTGCCGAGCGGAAGATTACCGCCGCGGCGATTCCACGTTCGGCCGCCGTCGCGGCTGAGATAGAACGCATGGATCGTGCCGACATAGATGTAGTTCGGCCGCTTCGGATCGGTCGCGATCGAGCTGACGGGGATGCCATCGGGCGACGAATTCGTCTTTGCCCAGGTCTTGCCGTCATCGGTCGAGACCACTACACCGGATCGTGACGTTCCGACCCAGATCGTACCAGGGACAAGCGGCGTTGTATGGATCGCAAATATATTCTCGTCAAGATCGCCGAACGATAGCTTTTCCCAGCCCTTAGTAAGATCGTAACTGCGATATAGGCCTTTATCCGTACCGGCGAGCAAGCCGCCCTTATCATCGTTGGTAAACGCGAGTACCTTTACGGTCTCTGTGAGAGCCGGCACGATCACGGGTCCTGCCGGCTCCGTCGGTGCCTTAGCCGGAGTTTTTGCTCTCGATCTCGCGGTAGCCTTTCCTCTGCGAGCAGATCTTCTTGCCGGAGCCTTCGGTTTTGCTGCTGCGACGAGAGCCCACGAAACACCACGATCGAGCGACTTAAACACACCCCGGTTTGAGCCAAGATACATTATGGTCGGGTTGAGTTTGTCCTGAAGCAGCGTATACGGAGTGTCCTTATTGATATCGAGCCCCTTCGCCTGAGACCAATTCCTGCCGCCGTCCTCACTCATAAAGAAGAACCCGCCGCTCATTGCCGTATTCTTAGTGATGGCATAAAGGCGATCGGGCAGTTCTGCATCCGGCGTGACGGAATAGGTGAATCGGCTAGTGAAATCGTGATTGGTCGGGACAAAATTTCGTCCGCCATCGTTAGAAACGAGGACGCCGTAGTTGTTCGTAGCAATAAAGACGCGATCCGGTTTGTCGGGATGCACCGCGATCTTGTTTACCTCCATACTGCGCGAGGTTGTCATCGACCACGACTTGCCTCCGTTGACGCTCATCCAAAAACCTTCCGTCGTACCTGCGTAGATCGTACCCGGACGCGACGGATGCTGGACGATGTCTCGCGTTCGGCGTGACGTGGACGGAATGCCCTGGATCTTTCGCCAGTTGTCGCCGCCGTTGAGCGATTCGTAAATTCCGCTGCAAGCGGAAGCAATAACGTGGCTCGTGTTCTCCGGATTGATCGTGATCGCAAAAATGTCCGAATCGTCGATCATTCCGGTCTTGATCAATTTCCAGTTTTTGCCGTTGTCGGTCGATTTGTACGGACGCCACGTCGTTCCGGCATAGAGTGTGTTGTTGTTCCTCGGGTCGACCGCCACCGAATTTATATCCAGCGGCATCGTGCCCGACTCGACACGTTTGAAGTCATCGCCTGAATCAGTGGAAACCCATACGCCATCCTTCGTCCCGACGTAGATCAGATTCGGATCCGCCTTTGCCTGGGTCATTGCGTGGATCGCCTGCTCACGAAGATCCTTTGATTCTTTCCACGTCACGCCGCCATCGGTAGATTTGAAAAATCCGCCCGCGAGCTTGCCGCGGTGGCCGGAAGCATAGATCACGTTTGAATCGCGGCTATCTACAAAAAGCTGGTCAAGCATCAGCAGAGCCTTTCCGAAGCTTGCAAGCAGCCGCCAGCTTTTACCCGCGTCCGT
>DAIOWA010000019.1:0-12089 GCA_036758705.1 Pyrinomonadaceae bacterium
CGGTCTCCCTCGCCGTCGCCTCCTCCGCGGCTTACCCGATCCTGCTACCCGCGATCGACCGAACCTTCGAGTTTTCAAAGCAGGACGGGACATCAGCGAAGCATCGCGTGATACTGACGGACGGTGGCATTTTCGAAAACCTGGGCGTAACGTGCCTTGAGCCTAACAGGTCGTCAAAGATCTCATCTCAAGCATTCCATCTCGATTACGTGATCTCGTGCGATGCCGGTCAGGGCATTTACGATGACGATGTGTATCCGTTTTATTGGACCGGCCGAATGATTCGATCGTTCGAGTCAGTTTATCGGAAAGCTAACGACTCAACGCGCTCACGTATGTACGATCATGTAAGTTCGGGTCGCCTGAAGGGATTCGTACTATCTTATCTTGGCCAAATGGATCGGGACTTGCCATATTTTCCACCGGACCTAGTTTGCCGTGAAGAAGTTTATCGATATCCGACGGACTTTTCACCGATGTCCGCCAAAGACCTTGATCTGCTGTCAGCGCGTGGTGAACAATTGACCCGAATCCTCATCAACAGGTATTGCCCCGAGTTGTAAACCGAGGACTAAATATGATCACTCAGACCTTGATAAATGCCTCCGACTTGAACGCTTGGTCAAATCGAAACGATTCGTCCACGTTTTTCCCGCAGCTTCTGAGAACACTGATCCTAGGAACGGTTAGTAGCGTCCGGCATATTGGCTTTCGTTCTGGCGAGGGGGTCGCGATCGGCGGGTGGGACGGCCGGCTCGACGTGGAGGATGGCGATGCTTTTGTCCCGACGGGAAAATCGGTTTGGGAGCTTGGCACAGGTAAGGAGGTCAAAGGAAAAGCCGATGACGATTATGATAAAAGGAAAGCCGGTCCCTTGGACTTCGTTCCCGATGAAACGACGTATGTATTTGTTACGACTCGGCGATGGGGCGGTAAGGATGATTGGATAAAATCGCGTCAGGCCGAAGGCTTTTGGAAGGAAGTGAGAGCGTACGATGCCGACGATCTAGCAACCTGGCTTGAGACCGCTCCGCATATCCATGTTTGGCTTTCAATAATCTTGGGGAAGCACCCCGAAGCAGCCACGGATCTTTCGCACTTTTGGAACGATTGGAGCGGAGCCACTGATCCGCCTCTAACACCGGAGTTGGTCGTCGCAGGTAGAAACGAGACTGTCGATCGTATCCACACGTTTCTTCGGGAGCCCCCCTCGGCGCTGACCCTGCAGTCCGAATCAAAAGACGAGGCTCTCGCTTTTTTTGCCGCGGCACTCTTTTTGTTATCAGAAGACGAACGGGATTATCACCTTCGCCGATGTATCGCGTCAGAAAACGTCTTATCGTGGCGGCATCTAACGGCATCCCCAACACCCTTGCTACTCGCCGTGAATTCAGATGACAGGTTGAGCGTTAGTTGCGCTCTCAACAACGGACATCACGTGCTGATCCCCCTTGGCAAAGCCGATCCCACGTATGGCCAAGGTGTGTCAATTCCGCGACCACACCGCGCAGACCTCGAGACTGCATTGGCAAATGCCGGGGTTGCTCGAGACACTGCAGCCGAACTTGCAACCTTGGGTAGAAGAAGTCTTTTAGCGCTTCGACGAAAATTGGCGAGCGTTCCGGATATCAAGTACCCTCTGTGGGCGGCGCCGAATGAGGCCAGATCAATCCTTCCGATCCTGCTTGCCGGAAAATGGATCGACACGAATCAGCCCGATCAAGATGTACTCGCAAAACTCGCCGGCACGTCATACGAAATGCTTAATCAAGTTCTTTCAAGATGGGCCAACGAACCCGATGCACCGATTAAACGCGTAGGCAGCACTTGGTTCCTCGTTTCGAAAGAGGACGCCTGGTCTCTAATCGCGAAATACCTAACGCGAGAAGACCTAGACAACTTTGCGAGAGTGTTTGCCGAAGTCTTCGATACGCCCGACCCCGCAGTCGAACTTGAACCGGATACACGTTGGCAGGCGAATATTCTTGGCAAGGTTATGCCTTATTCCAATTATTTGCGCGAAGGAATGGCGGAAACGCTCGCGATTATGGCGGCACGGGCGGCGACAACTCAATGGCTCGATGCTAGTACGGGTCAGGAGCGCGCCGATATGATCCTGTGGAAGCTATTCGATGCTGCGAACAAGGATTGGAGGTTGTGGCCGTCTTTCGCGTATCAGCTCCCGCTTCTTGGCGAGGCCAGTCCGGAACGGTTTCTTGAAGCCATAGACGCCGGACTACGAGGCGACGATCCTGCGGTGATGAGACTATTCTCCGAGGGCAGCGGTATGTCGCTCGGCCGAAGCTCCTACCATCCTAGTCTCCTCTGGGCGCTCGAAATGCTTGCATGGAACCCTGACTATTTGAGTCAATGCGCTCTCCTACTCGCAAAACTTTCGAGACTTGATCCTGGCGGCAACTTGGGCAACCGTCCTCCGGCGACACTAAGGGGAATCTTCCTGAGTTGGTATCCGCAGACGAATGCGACTTTGGATAAACGATTGCAGACGATCGATGTCCTTCGTCGACACGAACCAGATGCTGCATGGAACCTGATGGTCGCACTCCTGCCGGAAATGCATAGCGTTGGCCATCCCTCGTCGAAACCAAGATGGAGAGAGTGGAATATCCCGTCTGAGCCTTCAGTGACGTACGCGGACATCTGGAAACTAACCGAGTTCGTTGTCGATCGGATGCTCGAAGATGTCGGTGTTTCGGCGAATAGGTGGAGCTCGCTACTGTATGCACTTGGCCAGGTACCGAAGCCTCAGCATCAAGCGATAGTCGAGAGTCTAGATAGGCTGGACGTCGAAAGTTTCACTACCGATGACCGCACACAGATATGGGAAACCTTGCGCAAGATAATTTCCAAACACCGGGAATTCGCAGATGCTGATTGGGCTCTGCCGGCCGACGTCATTGACGAGCTCGAGAAGGTTTACGACAAGTTTAGTCCAACCGATGAGATCGTTCTTTATTCATGGCTTTTCGGATACGGAGTAGAGTTACTTCACCCGCCTTCCGATCCGGAAAACTGGCAGCAGCGCGAGGAAATCGTCAATGGCTTCCGAAAAGACGCACTAGCAAAGCTTTATGGTTCCGGACGTATCGATGCTCTTCTGAGGCTCGCAGAGAGCGTTGAAGAACCGGCTCATGCAGGTCTCTTGACGGCTCAAATCGATATTCTGAGTCCTAAGGACATAGACAGAGTATTGGACGATCATTTGGATTCTGAAAACACCCATCACAGTCGATTCGCCAAGGGTCTAGTAACCGGCTTCTTTCGAACACAGGGTTGGGAATGGGCGGAAAAGAAATTCATGGAACGATGGCCTGACTGGACGGCCAGACATCGGTCGAATTTTATCGCGTCTCTATTTTTCGAACCTAATGCTTGGGATCTACTCGAATCGACCAAAGACCCGGAAACCGAGAGTGACTACTGGTCGCGTATTCTTCCGGGTTACAACAAATCCGATGACTTCGAACGCCCAGTTCGCAAGCTAATCGAATACAAGCGTCCGCAGTTCGCCGTTGCCTTCCTCGCTCATAGAACGTATGAAAAGGAAGCCGTCGTTCCCGCGGAACTCGCCTTGGAAGTTTTGGAAGGCTTGATCTCCGTTACGTCAGAATCCGAAACACAAATCGCTTGGGGCAACATCGGACATGACCTAACGCGACTTATGAGGGTAGTTAGGAGCTCGTCGGACATTGATGAGTCCCGAATTGCTCAGATCGAATTCTTGATCTTTCCATTACTCGAAAACTACGGTGACGGTCCGAAAATCCTTCACGGGCGGCTCGCGCGCGATCCGGCCTTTTTCGCAGACTTGATAAAGGTGATCTTTCGCTCCGAGGATGAGAACGCAGAACAATCAACGGTGTCTGAAAGCTACATCACCGCCGCTTTCAAGCTCTTGAACTCGTGGCGCATTTGCCCGGGCACAAACGAGGACGGCACTTTGGACAGGACTACCCTTCGAGGCTGGGTTGAACAGGCTCGCAAGCTGGTCCATGAATCCGGGCGAGGTGTGATAGGCGACCAGCAGATTGGCCAAGCCTTTGCCGAGTCCCCATTTGGATCGGACAATGTGCATCCGCATGAGTATGTTCGCGAGCTTATCGAAGAACTTGCGAATACGGAGATCGAAAGAGGCTACGAAGTAAGGATCTTTAACAATCGTGGCGTGACCGTACGAAATCCGACCGACGGCGGCGGACTGGAGCGTGCTTTGGTCGTACGATATCGGAGCGACGCCGAAAAGATCGGCGACAATTCCCCGAGAACCGCGGCAATGTTGCGACGACTAGCGGAAAGTTACGATCGACATGCTCGACGAGAAGATGCGAGTGCCGCGCTTACCGAGGACTTTTGGCGATAAGTTTACTTCAGCCAGAACCTCTCGATCTTATTTCGACCTTTGACGGAGGCGTTGCATCCTTATTTCGTAGACCTACCAAGTCCTATTAGATCAGGGATGTGGGTGTATATATCTCTCTCTCCTAGCCGATTATCGTCGTCGAGTAACTGCTTCGCCTGGAGTGCTGCTGTTTCGTCAAATTCCGTGTATTCGAAACTGGTTTGCATCTTTTTATGACCAGCCCCTCGCTGAGCGAGTTTGTCGGAGTAGCCGAGGCGACCTAATCTCGTGACCCAGTCTCGACGAAGATCGCGGAGCCGGAGCCCGGGTAAACCTGCGGCCTCGCGCACAATGTTCCACGACTTCTTAAAAGTAGTGTGGGGGAATATTAGGTTGTCCATCTCGGCCGCGTTTTGTGGGATCAGCTTGCGCTTCCGTAGATCGAGCCAGAGTTCCTTGAATGCTGCCTTCATCCTCTCAGTGATCACAGCAAATCTCACTTCGCGTCGTTTGTTTTTGTACGAGACAAGCTGCGTGAGGTCTTTGAATTCGCCCTTATCGTCAAACAGAGCCCGCCACCGAATTGGTTCGTAGAATGTACTCCCGGCTTGCGAATAGTCAGTTTTGGTATCGTTAACCGGATAAAGTTCATTGGGACGAGCCCCCGAATCTCGGAGCGAAATAATGAGAGCATACAACCTCGGTGCCTCGATCCGGATCTTCTTTGCTTCATTCAAGATTGAGGTTTCTTGGTCGGATGTAATCGTAACTGTCCTTCTGTTTTCTAGTCCCTTTTGTATGAAGTCTTCAAAGTCGGGTAGTTCCTTTAGCCATTTCTTTTTCCACGCTTTACGCATCATCGCGCGGACTGACTCAAAGTCCCGATTGATTGTCGTGATGCTTACACCCTCACGAATCCGCTTTTTACGAAAAGAACGAAACGTCGAATCGTCGATTTCGGAAATAAGAACTCTTTCCCCAATTGCCTTAACGATTCGATTGATTTTGTTCTGCTCGTTTTCCCAAGTCCTCATTCCTTCGATCTTGACACCGTTAACATAAACCGGCGGGAACACGAATTCCTTCATGTACCACTCGGCAAGTTCACCAAACGTCATGGTCCGGCCATCGATAAATGCCTGTCCTCTATTCTCGAATTCACGCTTGAGTTCCTCGCCAATTTGTTCTGCATGTGTTATGTTTTCTGCGCGGCGGTATATTGGCTTTACGGAACCGTCGTCATTTTTGACAAACACCCTTGCGTAGAGATAGCCGGAGGAGGATTTCCAAGCATATGATCCGTATCGCTTGCGTTTCTTCTTTTTCGGGTTAGTGTTGGCCAAGGTTATTTATCGATTTATTTATCTATTTGAATTCGGAATCGATAAATAGTTTAGTCCGAAAGCTCGCAAAAAGCCAAGGAAAATCCGAGTGAGTTGCTCTTTGAGTCCGAACAAGACAATTGTCAGAAGCGGCTTTTAACCATTGGGTCCCTGGTTCGAGTCCAGGTCGGATCACCAAAATTACTCAGGAATCCGGCACTCATAGGGTGCCGGTTTTTCATTTTGACCGCTGGTGCTCGATTTGCCCTGAATGTTCGGGTATCTTATCCAGAGCATGACTTCCCGTACGATCGAAGGCCTAAAAACACCAAGTTTGCTGCTAGATGTCGGACGTGTCCGGTCGAACGCTGCCCGGATAACGTCTATTGTCGATCGGCACGGTGTCCGACTGCGTCCGCATATAAAGACCCATAAGTGTATCGAGATCGCCCGGATCCAGACAGCGGGTCACAGCGGGGCGGTTACAGTATCCACCCTGGCTGAGGCAAAGTCCTTTGCGGCTCATGGCTTCAGAGATATCACCTATGCGGTTCCGATCGAGCCCGGCAAGTTTGAAGAAGTCGCTTCTTTGGTTCAGGACGGTGTCGATCTGAAGGTTATCACGGACGACGTTTCCACACCGGCCGACCTTGATGAAGCTGCGCTCAGGATAGGAGCAAAGATCGGCGTATTTCTTGAGGTGGACTGCGGCGATCATCGCAGCGGCGTCCAGCCGGATTCACCTGAGGCTACCAGTATCCCGAGGTCGATAACCGAGGCGTCGAATCTGACATTTGCCGGAATACTAACGCACGGCGGTCACTCGTATAACGCGAATTCTATCGACGAAGTAAAGGCTATTGCTCGCCAGGAACGCGACGTGATGGTCGATTTGGCTGAGAGATTACGCTCCGATGGGATCGACGTGCCGACGGTCAGCATTGGTTCAACCCCTACGATCTCACACGCCGACGATCTGACCGGGATCGACGAGGTCCGCCCGGGAAACTACATCCTCTATGATGCCTTCCAGACGACCATCGGGAGTTGTTCTGTCGATGACTGTGCGTTGACAGTTCTCGCGGCCGTTGTTCACCGGAGCGACAAAAAGATAATCATCGATGCGGGAGCGATCGCGTTGTCCAAAGATCGTGGGCCGATCGATCGGGATCCGGGATGTGGATATGGTCGCGTGCTCGACATTGATGGAAACGACCTCGGCTTGAGAGTATCAGGAGTTTCGCAGGAGCACGGCGTGATCCCTGTTTCGGACAAAGCTCTTCTGGAAAGGCTAACAGTCGGAACGCGGGTGCGGATCCTGGCGAATCACTCGTGCATTTCGGCGGCTCAGCACACACACTACAATGTGCTTGAAGACGGACAGATCGTCGATAAATGGCAGATACATAGAGGCTGGTAGATGAAATTCTCATTGACGTTGGTTTGTTTAACCCTCATTTTCGCTATGCAAAGCTCGCTTGCTCAAAACCAAAGCTCAGTTGAATCTGCCCTCTCGGGATTCTATCCGTTCTACGAAGGCAAACTCGCGGAATACAAGATCTCGGGGAGCAGCTTTGCATTCATCCGGGATAACAAGGTTGTCGGTCGAAAGGTTGTCGGGATGGCTCACGTCGGCCAGAATCGGAAAGTCGATGATGACACTATTTTCCATTGGGCGTCGATCACAAAGACGCTCACCGGGATCGCGATCATGCAGCTTCGCGACCGTGGCGAGATCAAGCTAAATGATCCGATCACGAAGTATGTTCCCGAGCTTCGAAAGGTTCACAACGAATTCGGCAGCATGGACGAAATTACTATCGCCCAGTTAATGTCGCACTCTGCCGGTTTTCGGGCCGGTACTTGGCCATGGGGCGGTGACGAACCGTGGCAGCCCGCCGAACCTAAAGATTGGGCGAGTCTCGTTGCGATGATGCCGTACACGAACATCGAGTTTAAGCCCGGCAGTAAGTACAGCTATTCGAATCCTGGTATCGTGTTTCTCGGCCGTGTTATTGAGGTCGTATCGGGAGAAGAATTCGAGGTCTATATGGACAAAAATGTCCTGCGGCCGCTCGGGATGTATAGTTCTTACTATGACAAAACTCCGCCGCATCTTCTGAAGGATCGCTCGCATAGTTACTGGATATCGAAAGAGGGGAAGACGACCGAAGGCCGGTTCGATATGGACACCGGTATCACCGTTTCCAACGGCGGGCTGAACGCTCCGATCCCGGATATGATCAAGTATCTGAATTTCCTTCTCGGCGATCCGAAAAGGCAATCTGAGTACGAAATTGTTCTAAAACGGTCGAGTCTCGAGGAGATGTTCAAACCTGTCATCGAAGTTCTCGGACAGCCGGCGAACGGGAAGGGAAGAAAAGACCATATGGGGCTGCTATTCTTTATCGAAGACAACTTTGATCAGCATTTCATCGGTCACAGCGGAACGCAGAACGGATTTCGAACCCATTTCTTCATCAATCCCGTGACCCGAAGCGGCTACATCGTAGCGTTCAACACCTGGACTTACGGGACCACCGCGGACCCTGAAGCAACGACCCACCGCCTCGATGAAGAGGTAAAGAACTATCTCTTTGAAAAAGTATTTCCGGCAGCAGGAAATAAGTAGTTTGTCCTAATGGAAGATCGCTCAACCGAACATTCGCCCAGTCTGACCTCCCTAATGCACGAGTACAAATGGGATCTCGCCGCGATAGTCGAGGCTTCAGACGATGCAATTATCGGTGTTGACATTAACGGTGACGTGCTGAGCTGGAATGGCGGAGCGGAGCGGATGTTCGGCTATACCGAAGCCGAAATGCGAGGGCGTTCGTCGACGATCATCATTCCCCCCGAGCGAATGCCGCTGTTTATCGAGCGGCTTGTAAGGTTGAAGGCGGGCGAACAGATCAATAGTTTCGACACCGAACGGATATGTAAGGACGGTCAGCGGATCCAAGTTTCGGTCAGTATATTTCCGATTCGAGACTCCAAAGGAAGTGTGGTCGGTTTTGCCGGTATCGCCCGCGACATTAACGATCTTACGCAGGCGACTGAAAAGCTCCGTCGCAGCGAAGAGCGGTACCGCGCGATCATTGAGGATCAGACTGAAATGAGCTGCCGGTCTCTTCCGGACACCACGCTGACCTTTGTTAATGACTCCTACGCTCGCTATTTCGACAGAACTCCGTCAGAACTCCTGAATAAGAAATTCATTGATTTTCTTCCTGAGTCCGATGCGATCGCGATGCGGGATTTCCTTAGCGGATTTGTACCCGAGCAGCCGGTGAAAACCACTGAGCATCGCGTGATCCGCAGCGATGGAGAGGAATGCTGGCACCAGTGGATGGACCGGGCGATCTTTGACGATTCAGGAAAGATTATCGAGTTTCAAAGTGTCGGCCGTGATATTACCGAACGAAAGCGTACTGAGGCGGCGTTGCAGCGTAGTGAAGAATTGAACCGAGCGGTGCTTGGATCGCTTCGTGACCAGATCGCCGTGCTTGATCGTGAGGGCGAGATCATTGCCGTGAATGACGGCTGGACGCGATTTGCGGAAGAGAATGAAGGCCGCGGGGTTGGGGTTGGTGCCAATTATCTTGATGTTTGTCGGAGTTCGATCACCTCCTATCCTGATGCACGCAAAAGTCTCGAAGGAATCGAAGCGGTACTTGAAAATAGAGACCAGCAATATCGCGAAGAATACTCCTGTGAAACTCCGTCAGGAAATCGGTGGTTTGTGTTGTCGGTCACTCCTTTGCGATTGCCTGAAGGCGGTGCGGTGGTATCACACATCGACGTGACCGAGCGGAAGACAGCGGAAGCAGCATTGGTCGATAATAGGGAAGAGCTTCGAAAAAGCCGCGACGAGATCCAGCGGCTTGCCGCCCGGCTTATTACTCTTCAGGAAGAAGAACGTGCACGGGTTGCCGCGGAGCTTCATGACGGCATCGGCCAGAGTCTTGCGATCATTCGAAACCGCGTCAGCCGATGCCTCGCCGATGAGACTGATCGTGTTCAGACCGTCGACCAGTTGGAAGAGATCGGTGAAGCCGTGTCTGCCGCGATCGATGAAGTTCGGGAGATCGCATACGGCCTGCGTCCTTACGAACTCGACCGTCTCGGACTAAAGAATGCGGTTGAATCGATGATCGAAGAGATCGACGAAACATCCGCGATCGACATTCATTCGCGTCTAGACGATGTTAGCGGCCTGCTGGACGAACGTTCGGAAACAAATATTTATAGAGTCATTCAGGAGGCGCTTCACAATATTATCGATCATTCCAAAGCGACATCGGCATCCGTTCTGATACTGGTTGACGACGATGGTGTTCGGGTTTCCATCGCTGACGACGGCATTGGTTTTGATGAACGATCGAACGGTGCACGGCTGGGGTTCGGTCTTTCAGGGATCGAGGAGCGTGCCAGAATGCTGGGCGGAAAGGTCGACATTCGATCAACGAAAGGAAAGGGAACTTTGATCGATCTGTGGATCGAGACCAAGCGATCATAATAGATGCCAAAGATAAGGATCATCATAGCCGACGACCATCCGGTGTTTCTTGCTGGCCTTAAGACAGTTGTCGATGCGGAATCGGATATCCAGATCGTAGGGCAAGCATCTGACGGCAACCAGGCATTGCAGATGCTTGAAGAACTTCGTCCGGACATGGCGGTGCTGGATATCGGGATGCCGAAGATCGACGGCGTCGGACTGCTCACCGAGATCCGGAAGCGCCAGATGTCGGTCGGCGTTATCTTTATGACGATGTACCGCGAGCGGAAACTATATGATCGCGGGATGGAACTCGGCTTGCTGGGTTATGTGCTGAAGGACAGTGCATCGAGCGATCTCATCGAGGCGATCCGCACGGTCGTTGCCGGAGACAGGTTCGTCAGCCCCGATCTGCTTTCGCACTTCACGGAAAGCCGGTCCAGATCGGGTGAGATCAGAGCGACGCAGCAACAGCTTTCAGCCTCGGAGATGCGGATACTTTCGCTGATAGCGGAATATAAGACCAGTCGTGAGATAGCGGATACGCTTTATATCAGTCCTCGAACGGTAGAAACTCACCGGACCAACATCTCCACCAAACTTGGCCTGCAGGGACGACACGCGCTGATGAAATACGCCCTGTCATTGTTCGAAAAGAAGTCATCGTGACGCTCGAAAATACGTAGAAACCCGTATTCAAACCTGCCTAAATTACTGCTAACTTTATTCTCGTAGGGATACCACCACACCGTTTCGGTTCGTTTAGCGATGAAGAGCCGGAGAGATGTGCGAATCGCCTAATCGATTCCGGTCCCGATACCTGCAAAACCTCTCGGATACCCCATTTTTCGGGAGATAAGCAGCCTCAAGCTAGCCATTTCAACGAACGCGGGAAGGGTTTTTGGGCACAGCCGGTAGTGTAGGTTGTGCTCTTTTTTTATTCGCGGCCCCCCAACGATTTCGGCATAAGTACATTCCAAAACGTTGTTTCCTGTGAAACTCTTTACGATCAACACAGCCATTAAATAGCTGTCAGATAATGGTTTAGCAGCTTTGGCACTCTTGTTGATATTACTTTGGGCGAGTGGTGAGAATGGCCACGAAGATCACTTGGGCAGAAAACGGGGGAATCATGAAAATCTTTAATCTCAAAACACTTCTTTCGGTTGGCGTACTTTCAGTTGCAGGGCTTTCGGCTATGACCGTGAGGGCGAGTGCGCAGGGCAACAGCCAATGGGCTCATGAGAAGAATCGCGTCCGAAAGGAGCAGAAGCAGCGTGAAAAGGATGCGAAGCGTTACTACCGCGTTTATCGCGGCGGCAGCTACTATCAGACCGACTATCGCGGAGCCGAGTTGCTCCGACAGGCCGTGAATGCCGGTTACCAGCAGGGTTACCGACAGGGTCAGCAGGATCGTCAGTATCGACGCTCGGGTGGATATTACGGCTCGAACATCTATCGAAGCGGTTCGTACGGCTATCAGTCATACGTTGACCGGTCGCAGTATCAGTACTACTTCCAGCAGGGCTTCCAGCGTGGATACCAGGACGGCTACAACAGCCAGATGCGCTACGGCTACCGCTCAGGCAATGCCGTCAATATCATCGGCTCCATTCTCGGAGCGATCCTGAATATCCGAGAATACTAATAGGAACGAACAAATGGGGGAAGATCAGGTGCGGGGCAAATGTCCTGCATCTTTTCCTTTTGTCGATCAATACACGCCCCAAAACTAATTGTTCAAGTGTACAGGCCCCGCGCCCATCTTGTTTTCAACGATATAACTGTCGCGGGAGCGAATGACTAGGTTGGGGCGGTCGACGCGGACTTTTATTTGTTTGCGTTGGCCGGGCTTGCCGTCGTCGGCGGGTGTGTAGCCGATCTGGTATTGGCGGCGGAGTTCTTC
>DAIOWA010000020.1:0-11992 GCA_036758705.1 Pyrinomonadaceae bacterium
ACTGTAATTCTACCGTCTGAACCCGTAATGTCAAGCCCGCTATTAGTTAACGGTAATATCCTTCAGAAACGTCCAGTCACCGCTGGCATTCATCTTGATATTGCCGATCCGTTTGTTCGACACAACCATATTTGCTGGATACCACAACGGAAGAAGCGGCAGGTCGTTGCTGATAATTCCCCACGCTTTGATATAAAGCTCCTTGGCTTTCTCACGATCGACCTCGTTGATCGCATCTTCGAGGAGTGTATCAACTTCCTTGTTGCTAAATCGCCAGCGGTTGCAGCACGAAACACCCGGCCCCGGAATACGGCCCGTAGTAAAGAGATCCTTAAGAAAGATGGGATCCTGGTTACCGCCGATCCATACGCCCGTATTCATCTGAAACTGTCCCTGTGCGAGTTGGGTTCGAAGCGTTCCGGGATCAAGTGTCTCGATCTGAACGTTCAGTCCAACAGCGGTAAGTGAACTTTGGATGGCCTGAGCGTAACTGTTGAAGGCGGCATTTCCGGAGGAATATTTAAACTTGATCGGCTCATTTTTGTAGCCCGCTTCGCGTAGAAGCTGCTTCGATTTTTCAGGATCGAACCCATACTGAGTACCGGCCGAATAAGCCCACGATCCGGATGGCAAGATCGAACTTGCGATCTTCGCCTGACCAGACAGCAACTCTTTGATCAGCTTTTCACGATCAATAGCGTAGCCGATCGCCTGCCGGATCTTCGGATTGTCCAGCGGCGCGGAGGTCGAATTCAACCCTATATACTGAATGTTCGAACCGTCGAATTGTTCGACCTTGAGATTCGCATTCTCGCCTAGAAGCTTAAGCGTATCCGGCGGCATATTAGACGGGGCCGGGGCAATATCTACGCCTCCCGTCTGCAGTTCCGCTTGCAGACCGCTGGCGTCCGTGACTGTCTTCACCCTAAGCTTCGCGAATTTCGGGGCTCCTTCGAAATATTGCTGGAAAGCTTCAAAGTCAACGGTGTTCTGCGATTGGTCGAACGCGACGAATTTGAACGGACCTGTGCCAACGGGATTTGTCTTCTGCTGTTCCGCCGTACCCTCAGCGATGATCGGGATCGCGACAAGATTCGAAAGCAGCTGATTCTTTAACGCAGGCCGACCAACCGAAAAGATCACTGTCTTAGGATCCGGCGTTTCAAGCGAATTAATGTGCGGGACCTGTTTTCCGTCAACCGTATCGAAAAACGCACCTGATTTATACCCTTTGCTTTCAAATAATTTGTCGAACGTGTATTTCACATCCGCCGAGGTGAAGTCTTTCCCGTTGTGAAATTTAACCCCGTCGCGGAGGGTTATTGTAATTGTTTTGCCGTCATCCGACGTTTTGATGTCGGAGGCGAGGTCGCCAACATACTCAAAATTCTCGTTCTTTTTGACCAACGAATTGAACATCAGATTCCTTACTCGCTCGGCAGCGGAATCGGAAGCGGTGGAAGTCAAAGTGTCCAACGTGGAGAAGCTCTCGGGAAGAGCAACCGTGACAAACTCGTTTCCGGCCCGGCGGCAGGAACCTGAGAACATCAACGCAGCGAAAAGAACAGAAAGGCAGAAATTTTGAAGCAAAACGTATCCTCCAACAGATTTAGTTCAAGCTTTTGTTTAGGGCAATTATTTGCTGGTCCAGCCGATCAAGGCGGGCAATGTCAAACTCTATCCGATCAGCCAGGAATGACTTCAACTCCAATATTCGTCCGACTGACTCATTCAAGCGTGCTTCGCTGACGGATCCGTCTTGAACAGAATCTGAAATACGCCGATGCCCCTCATTGATCGCATCGACGCTCGCACATATAGCGAGCATATCCTGGCCAGCATTTATCGCCATCCTGCACGCGTCACCAATGCCATAATTGCGGACGATCGCGCCCATTTCCATATCATCCGTTATAGCTACCCCTTTGAAGTTTAACTCGTCACGAAGAAGTGTTGTGACCACGCGACGGCTCAGCGAAGATGGTAATAGCTTGCCATTCTCGTCCAGTTCCTGCAAACGAGTGTTCGGATAGGCCGCATGTGCGACCATTACTGAAGCGGTCGGGTGCTCGGTGATCAAGGTTCTATAAGGAAAGAGATCAACCTGGTCGAGTTCCCCATCTCCGACAGGAACGACCGGCAATTCCTCGTGTGAATCGACCTCTGCGGCGGCCAATCCGGGAAAGTGCTTGAGGCATCCGAGTATTCCATGCTGACTGAGACTCGCTAGGAACCCCCCGGCCATTTCGACAACATCATCTTTCGACGTTCCCAATCCTCGCGACTGGAGGCCGTTCACTAATTTGCTCCTCGTGCCGTCGATCACATCAACCACGGGAGCGAAATCCATATTAAAGCCAAGCAGACTGACTGCCTCACCAACGATCGAGCCCAATTCCGCGGCGTCGGCTGCATTTCGCAGTTGGCTTGCCGCGGGCATCGCAGTTAAAACTCGCCGCAACCTGTCGACCCGACCGCCTTCCTGATCGAGACTAAGAAATGGTGGAACCGACAATGAAGAATACAAACCATCAAGCAGCTCACGCGTTTGCCGTAATTCCTTGATATTCCGTGCGAAAAGACACACGCCGCCGGGTTGAATGTCCGCGACAAGTCGCAGGGTAGCTTCATCAAGGTCCGGTCCGGGTATCCCAATAAAGAATAGCTGGCCGATCTTCTGTTCGATCGAAAGGGAACTGAGGTCAATTACCGGCATAACAAAACTTCACGGAACGCCTTAACGGTCAGACATCCGATCTTTAACCTAACACCTAAACTATCTTTGATTTCAGTGAAAGAAGGAGGTTTTTGCTGTCTTCGGCCGAAAGCGATTCGATCTCGATCGATCGCAGCTCGTCGATCGCCGATTCATTTGAAATTGCGAACAAGGAGAACTGCGATGCCACATCCTTACCCGCTGCCATCGCCAGCCCCTTCCGGCCCTCGTCTGCGAATACCGCAAGTTCGTACTGCTCCAATTTCGCCAGCACTTCCTTTGACCGTTCGATCACAGCAGCCGGAAGACCCGCTAACTTCGCTACCGCGACGCCATATGATTTCGACGCCTTCCCCTTTGCGAGTTTATGCAGAAACACGACGTCACCATCTTTTTCAGAAGCTGTTATCTGATAATTCTTCGCTCCCGGGAGATGCTCCGCGAGTTCGGTAAGCTCATGGTAGTGGGTAGCAAACAGCGTTTTTGCGGAATGGTCAGTAGAGTTGTGAAGATATTCTGCAACCGCCCAAGCGATCGACAACCCGTCAAAGGTAGAAGTCCCCCGGCCGATCTCGTCGAGCAAGATCAGGCTTCGAGACGTCGCGTTGTGGAGAATAGCCGCGGTCTCGGTCATCTCCACCATAAACGTCGACCGTCCCGACGCGAGATCGTCCGACGCTCCAACACGAGTCCAAACTCGGTCAACGATCGGAAGGCGGGCAGACGCCGCCGGCACAAATGAACCGATCTGTGCGAGTATCTGGATCAATGCGATCTGGCGAAGTATCGTCGATTTGCCGCCCATGTTCGCACCGGTGACGATCAGCAGCCGATCCGTCGAGTTATTCAGATATGAATCGTTCGGGACAAATGAATCCCCAATAAAGGCTTCAACTACCGGATGTCGACCGTTCTTGATCTCGATGTCATCGCCGTCGTGGAGCGTAGGGCAAACATAGTTACGTTTCGTCGCGGTCTCGGCAAGTGATGCAAGTGCATCCAACGTCGCGATCGCCCGCGCCGTCGATTGGAGTCGCTGCGTTTCAGCCTTCGCCGACTGACGAACCTGCTCGAAAAGGTCTGACTCGAGCTGGACTATCTTCTCTTCCGCTCCGAGTACCTTTTGCTCCCACTCTTTCAGTTGCGGCGTCGTAAAACGCTCCGCATTCGCAAGTGTCTGCCGCCGTTCATAGTCTTCCGGAACGCGGGCAAGCTGGGCCTTTGATATTTCGATGTAGTAGCCGAATACATTGTTGAACCGGACCTTGAGAGTCGGAATGCCTGATCGGTGGCGTTCAGACTCTTCGAACGAGGCGATTGTCTGCTTGCCGGATCGCGAAATCTGTCGAAGGTCGTCGAGTTCCGGGTTGAATCCATCACGAATGACACCTCCGTCCGAGAGGTTCAATGGCGGTTCGTCTGCTATTGAGCGATCGATCAGATCCGAGAGTTCGGGCAATTCGAAGATGTTCTCGGCTAGAACCTGCAAGAGAAGCGAACGGCTATCGGCAAGATGAAGGTTGATCTCCGGTACTTGACCGAGAGAACGACGGAGTGCGAGTAGATCCCGCGGGCTCGCGTTGCCTAGGTTGAGTCTGCCGACCAATCTTTCAAGGTCAGAAACCTCCTTCATCAGAAACCTGAGCTTTTCACGGAGAATTGAATCGGAAAGCTCTGTAACGGCCGCTTGTCTCGTCTGGATCTCGCTCCGCTTGATCGACGGCCGCACAAGCCACGCACGCAATAGTCGGCCGCCCATCGAGGTAACAGTCTCATCTATTACTTTAAGTAATGTGTGCTTATTATTGTCCGATCTGGTATCTACAAGGTCCAGATTCCTCAGCGTAACCGAATCGAGAACCATGAACTCGGACGAATCGTAATAGCTGATCGCGGTAATATGTTCAGCCGCCGCCTTCTGAGTCTGCTTCGCGTAATTTAGACAGATTACGGCGGCTCGAAGAGCATCGGGCCGCCCCTCCAATCCAAATCCTGCAACATCTCGCGTATTGAAGTGGGATGCGAGGACATCCGTTGCCTCTCTGGTGCTCAGGCTCTCCTCAACCTCGGTTATTGTGAGGCCAGGCCTGCCAGCGGCTCGGGCGCGATCATTTAAAAGTGGCTGATCGGATTCTTTCAAAAACGAACCCCGGACCTGCTGTTTCAACTCTTCATTGAAGAGCAACTCGCGCGTAGAAAAACTTTCGATCTGCTCGACCGCCCTTGGCCAGGCATTCGCACCACTGAATTCCGTCGCCTGAAATGAACCTGTCGATAATTCAAGGAATGCGACCCCGACGCGGTCGACCGAGCCCGAAACTCCGGCCAGGAAGTTTGACTCACGCGATTCACTTAGCTGAGAGTCGATCGCCGTTCCGGGCGTGATCACTCTAACAACCTCTCGCTTCACCAGTTTTACGCCCTTGCCGGCTGCTTCCGCTTGTTCGCAGATCGCGACTCTGTAGCCCTTTTTGACAAGTCTCGCAATATACCCGGCGGCAGCATGATGTGGAACTCCGCACATCGGCAAAGGATTCGGCGAATCCTTTTGCCGTGCGGTCAACGTGATCTCGAGTTCGCGAGAGCCGACGATCGCGTCTTCATTGAACATCTCGTAAAAATCGCCCAGCCGGAAAAACAGGATCGTTCCGGGGTAATTCTTTTTTATTTCGAGATATTGCCGAAGCATCGGCGTGACATTTTCCATTGATGATGGCTCGATCGTAAACACCCAAGTGTAGCGAAGCCGCGAAAACTTTCAAAGCTAGTTGGTTTTCAATGCCTTGCGGGTTCTGATAAAATCGGCAGTTGCTTGTAACACGGTGTTTGGCTTTCTGGAACCACAGAAGGCCATTCCATACGGCCTCACCTAGTCTTAATAAAATAGGTACGGACAGATGTACAAAGTTGTGACCTATAGAAACGCTAGTCGACAACGTTTCACATATTCTTTATTGCTTTGCGGCGTGATCGCGGCATCCGCTGCCTTTGCACACGCGCAGCCGGTAGGAATTATATCGGGACAGGAGCGTTATCGCATCGGTTATCAGGACCGCATAACCATACAGGTTTACAATAGACCTAACTTAACGCAAACCGTTGATGTAAACCCGAACGGTACGATAAGCCTGTTCCGTCTGCCCGAACCGGTGATCGCTGTTTGCAAGACGGAAGGTGAACTTGCGAGCGATATCGCTGACGCCTATCGCAAAGATTATCTTCGAAACCCGGAAGTAAAGGTCATTGTCGCCGAACAAAGATCGCAGGCCTTCGCCGTGATCGGCGCGGTTGAGAAACCGGCTCAGTATCTTGTGAATAAGCGGATACGATTGCTGGAGCTTCTCGCCCTGGCAGGCGGCCCGTCTCGGGAGGCCGGGTCTCGATTGATCCTGGCTCGAACGGGAAGCACTTCTACTTGCAAGGATGGCACCAATTCTGATGCCGCGGCCGACGTGTTATATACGGACTATAAAATAAAGGACGTCCTTGAAACACGCGTAAATCCTGAAGTACACCCCGGGGATATCATCTCCGTGCTCGAGGCGGACAGTGTTTACGTTTATGGGAATGTCGTTAGACAAGGACAGGTCAAATTTAAGGAACCCATAACGTTGATGCAGGCGATCGCATCGGCCGAAGGCCTCAAGCCTGCAGCGAAGAAAGATAAGATCCGCGTTCTTCGACAGAAACCCGGGGTGTTAGAAAAAGAAGAACTATTCTTTGACCTTGGCAAGATATCAAAACAGGAGGCGAACGATCCCTTTCTCGAGCCCAACGACATTGTCGCGGTCAGCGAAGATGCCGCTAAAAGTATTTTGCAGGGAATCGGACGTTCGTTAACGCAAGGCATTCCCTCTATATTCTATCGAATTCCATAAGTTTTTAGATGAAAGATAGTCGAGAGATAATTCGCAGCCTCCCCAGCACCGAACCGGCGGAATTGGAACGCCAGTTCGAGCCGCAGATCGTCCCTTCCACCGGTCGATATCCCGGATACCGCGACATGTATGCGCCGGAAGGGTTTCAGCTTGCCGACTACTGGGGTGCGATACGAAAACGCCTTTGGCTGGTCATTGCCGTTGCGGTGATCGCCACAACGCTGGTCGCGATCTATATGGCGAGGAAGCCGGATATTTATCAGGCAAAGGCCCGGATCCAGGTTGATCTCGAACAAAATAATCCGGACCTCATCACCAGCGATCGACAGCGTCCCATCTCTAACCCCGACCCGGCGTACTTCAATACCCAACTTCAACTCCTCAGTAGTGAAGCTCTTCTTCGCCGCGTGGTGAAAGAACACAATCTCGACACGAGCAAAGAGTTTCAAAAAAAGCTGAATGAAGGCTCGGCATTGCAAGGGATCCTGAGATCGGTAGGCCTGGCGAGTGATCCAAAATCGGTGTCGGTAAAGGAAGGAGAGTTAGCAAATTCCGATGAGGTTGCGGAGGCGATCCGACTCGCTCCCTATGTCGATCAGATCAAGCTGGATCTGAACATAGATCCGGTTCGAGAATCGAGAGCGACCTTTAAAGATACCCGGCTTATAGAAATATCGTTTCGGCACACTGATCCAACATTCGGCGCGTTCGTTGTAAATAGTATTGGCGAAACTTTCGTTAACGCGAATTCCGAAAAGCGATCAGGAACGAATCGAAAAACGAATGATTTCCTGCAGCAGCGTATCTCGGACCTTCAAACGGAGATCCGAAACGACGAGATCAAGCTCGTTGAGCTAAAACAATCAGCGGGCATTCTAAAAACCGACGGGGATCAGACGATCGTTTTGGATCGCCTCCAGGGGCTTAACAAGGATCTCTTAGAGGCGGAAAACGCTAGAAAACTAGCCGAAGCAAAATACAATTCCGTCCTTAAGTCTCCTGAGAATGCGAAGGCTCTTACCGAAGAGAGGATGGCTCGATACATTACCGAGCAAGAGAACAGCCTTCGAGATCTACGCAATGAGACTCAAAAAAAGATCGCGAGTTTAAACGCTGAGAGGGCCAAATTACTTCAGGATTTCAAAGAAACTGCTCCTGAAGTAAAAGAGATCGATACACAGATCGCAAGCCTCGAGAGTTCTATCGCGACTGAGGTTGAAAAAAATCGAAGGGAACTCGATGATTTCCGTAAACGCAGTTCTCAAGTCTTGGTTGATACGCTCCGGACGGATTATCAACAAACGAAAGATCGCGAAGACAAAGTGCGTTCGGCTTACAACGAACAGTACGATCTGGCTCAAGGGCAGAATACGGGAGCAGTTCAGATCAAGCTGCTGGAACAGAACATCGAGACAAATAAAGGGTTTCTCGACAATCTGCGTAAACAACAGAGCGGTAACGACGTCGCTTCCCAAGGGTCGGATAATAACATCAGCGTCGCGGACTACGCGATCCCGGAGCAAGAGCCGGTATCCCCGCGGCGAGTATCCACCGTTTTGGCGGCCCTGATACTCTCCACGATTTTTGGAATGGGCCTGGCCCTTTTCCTGGAGTACCTTGACGATACGATCAGCTCGACCGACGAAGTAGAAAGCTATCTGCAATTACCGGCACTTGCCGCAATCCCCACATTGGATTCGGCCCCTAAACGAAAGCTCCTTCTCGTAGGCTCAAATGGAGCTGATGCGGAGGAACGCGGAAAATCGGAATTGCTGATATATGCCGACTCACGGTCGTCACTTGCGGAAGCGTATCGACAACTTCGTACTTCGATATTACTTTCGAGCGCCGGCCATGCCCCGAAGTCTCTACTCGTAACCTCGAGTCTCCCGTCCGAAGGCAAAACGACGACGGCAACTAATACCGCAATAAGTCTTGCCCAAACAGGCGCACGCGTCCTGATCATTGATGCGGATATGCGGAGGCCGAGGGTTCACTCTGTTTTTGGGTTTAAGAACAATGCGGGGTTAAGTTCTGTTTTGGCCAGTGAACTGAACGAAAAGGATGTTTTGGACGCGATCCAATTCGACGACCGCACTAAGGTCGGCGTCCTGGCTTCGGGTCCGATTCCGCCAAATCCGGCCGAATTGGTCGGTTCGGATCAGATGACCAAGCTCCTGAAATTGCTTCAGAAGCATTTCGATCACGTCGTCGTTGACTCTCCACCAATTACCTCATTTACCGACGGAGTTCTCATTGCTTCAATGGTTGATGGCGTGATCCTGGTCGTACAGTCCGGCCGCAGTTCGCGTCAGATGGTTCGCAAGACTCGACAGATGGTCCAGGATGTCGGAGCGAAGATCTTTGGGGTCGTTCTTAATAACGTCGATCTCAAATCTCAGGAAAATTATTACTACTATCAAAGTTATTACCATCGCGAGGGATACGATAGTTCGGAACGTCCGCAGTAGTCTATGTCCAGTGCAAAACGGGTGCTTGTAACCGGTGCGGGCGGCTTCATTGGAAGTCACTTGGCCGAGTTTTTGAAGGAAAAGGGTTATTGGGTGCGCGGGGTTGATCTTAAATACCCTGAGTTTAGCGAATCGGCCGCAGATGAATTCGAAGTATGCGACCTGCGTCTTCGTGGTGACGCTCTTGCTGCGGCGGAAGGCATAGACGAGGTTTATGCTCTCGCGGCGGACATGGGCGGCATGGGGTTTATTTCTTCCCATCATGCGGAGATCCTCTACAACAACTCACTGATCAACCTCCACACTATCGAGGCCGCACGGATCAATGGCGTCAAGCGGTACTTGTATACTAGTTCTGCCTGCATCTATCCCGAACATCTTCAGACCGAAGCGGATGTCCGGCCGCTCAAGGAATCCGACGCGTATCCTGCTGCGCCGCAGGACGCATATGGTTGGGAGAAATTGATATCGGAACGATTGTGCCAGCACTATCGGGGTGACTATGGGCTCGATACACGGATCGTTCGCTTTCATAATATCTTCGGTGAAAAGGGAACCTGGGAAGGCGGCCGTGAGAAAGCTCCGGCGGCACTTTGCCGAAAGATCGCCCAGGCAAAACTCTCCGGATCAAATGAGATCGAGATCTGGGGCGATGGCGAACAGACGCGGTCGTTCTGTTATATCGACGACTGTGTCGAAGGCCTGTACCGGTTGATGCGCTCGGAATTTACGGAACCTCTCAATTTAGGCCAGGATCGGATGATCTCGATCAATGATCTTGCCGATCTCATTGCCGAGATCGCGGGGATCGAAATAATAAAGAAGCATATCGATGGCCCGATGGGCGTTCGCGGCCGAAACTCCGATAATTCAAAGCTTCGAGAAGTATTGGATTGGGAGCCTGCTATCTCCCTGGAGGAAGGCCTGAAGACGACATTCGATTGGATCTATGAAGCGGTCGCCGAGCGTATGCCTTTCTCCACATCCGGAGCCGGAGCATGACTAGCGACTCACAACGTTTGACCAAAACGGCCCTGGTAGTTCCAGTGTTCAACCGAAGGGAGACAACTCTGCAGGGCCTTCGGAGTTTGAGCAGGATAAGAACGGATGGGCTGGAAGTAAGGATCTTCGTCGTTGACGACGGTTCAACTGACGGCACGGCGGCGGCCATAAGAAATGATTTTCCTGACGTGCAGTTGGAATTTGGAGACGGAAACCTTCATTACGCAGCAGGCACGAATCGCGGTATCGAAGCTGCTCTTGAATGGCAAGCTGATCTGATCGTGACAATGAACGATGATTCGATCTTCCACGAGGATTTTTTGCTTCGGCTTGTAGAAACATCAAGACATTTTGAACGATCGATCGTTGGAGCTTCCCTTTTGCTCTGGGATCAGCCGCATCTGACGTTTCAAATAGCGCCAAAATGGAGATCGATCAAGGGCGGCTGGGTATTTCCTCAAGATCAGTCAATCTTTTCATTCCCATCCGAACCTTATCGGGTCGAATGCATCGTTGGGAATTGTGTTTTGTTTCCGGTCGCCGCGATAAAAGAAAATGGCCTGATGGACGAAGCAAATTTTCCCAATGGTTGGGGCGATGTTCAATATACAATGCGAATGCGGAAAGCCGGCTGGCAACTGATCGTTGATCCTGCTTCGAAAGTCTGGTGCGAACCAAACACCTATCCGGCCCCGCTCCACGCATTGCCGGTCTCGGATCGTCTCAGGATCCTCTGGAAAGATCGACGCCATCCGGCGAATTTAGTGCGGCAGTTTAAGGCGTTGTGGTACTCTGCACCGTCTAAGTCGGCAGCCGTTGCTGCATTTGCCTGCTATGTTGGAAGGCTAGGACTAAAAGCTATCAATGTCCTGCCGCTCGAAACACGGACAACTTAGAAATTTCGGATTCACTTTTATCGATGGCTAAGGTCGTATTTACAAATGGATGTTTTGACGTGCTCCATCCCGGACACGTTGATCTCCTGCGCAGGGCCCGGGCATTGGGCGACAAGCTCATTGTTGGCATAAACAGTGACCGATCGGTGCGCTCCATCAAAGGGCCGGGGCGCCCGATCTTTACCGAGTCTGACAGAAAAGAAGTTTTGCTGGCGTTAGAGTCAGTCGATGACGTCTTGGTTTTTGATGAGCAAACACCGGAGGCACTCATTCAAACGGTAGAACCGGATGTACTCGTTAAGGGCGGCGATTGGAAGGTGGATGAGATCGTCGGTGCCGACTTCGTCTTGGCACGCGGGGGCGAGGTCAAGTCACTGGCCTTGGTCGACGGTTATTCGTCGACGCTCGCGATCGAAGCCTTGCGGGCCGCATCATCTACAGACGCAGTTGAGCGTTCGGGTGGAGATGATCTTATTGAGAATTCTCTGAGTGAGCACTTAGAAACGTTCAACTTTGTTCGCGATTCATTGATTAATGAGATCCGGGCGTGTGCCGAGACATTGATCAGCACATTCAAGCTCGGAAAAAAGGTCTTGATTTGCGGAAACGGCGGAAGTGCGGCGGATGCGCAGCATATCGCAGCAGAGTTTGTCGGGCGTTATGAAACCGAGCGTCAATCGCTCCCCGCCGTTGCTCTTACAACTGACACTTCAGCGTTAACAGCCATAGGAAATGATTACGGCTTCGAGCGCATCTTCGCAAGGCAAGTCGAATCGCTTGCAAATGAAGGAGATTGTCTTGTTGCGATAAGCACAAGCGGAAACTCTCCTAACGTCATCGCCGCTGTGATGGAAGCCCGTCGGAGGGGATGTCGAGTATTGGGTTTGACCGGTGCGGGAGGAAAGAAGCTCGCGGCACTTTGTGATGCCAGTATTCTGGCTCCGTCCTCGCGCACTGCCCGGATCCAGGAGGTCCACCTCGCCGTGATCCATATCTGGTGTGAGATGGTCGACGCCGCCTTTCTTCAAG
>DAIOWA010000021.1:0-11863 GCA_036758705.1 Pyrinomonadaceae bacterium
CGCCATCGGAAACAAGGTCATCGCCCGCGAAACCGTCAAAGCGATGGGCAAAAACGTGATCGCAAAATGCTACGGCGGCGACATCTCGCGTAAGCGGAAACTTCTGGAGAAGCAAAAAGAAGGCAAGAAGCGGATGAAGAAAGTCGGCCGAGTCGAGATCCCGCAAGAGGCGTTTCTCGCCGTGCTGAAGGTTAACGAGAGTTAGATCCAACCTGTAAGCTCGCCTAGCAAATTGATGTGAGAACGCTGATGAAAGTCATACGAATCATGGTTTTTGTTGCTGCCTTTACGTTATGGGGAAGTATCACCGCGTTCGCGCAAGGGGAAATACCCAACGACCTAATGGTTAGGCTCGAAAGAACCATGTGCTTTGGGTGGTGCCCTGCCTATTCACTGACAATTACGGCTGATGGTACTGTGACGTTCGCACCGAGCGGAAACTTCGTCCACCGCGGAGATGGTTCCACGCCAAGTCAGCCCATGACGGGCAAGATCACCACTCACCAGTTAGGCGTCATGCTCTCAGGCATCGAGAGGGTCAATTTCTTCTCTCTACATCGCGGCTATGGCCGGGCTGGAAAAAAGACGTCCGAATGTCCGCAATACTGGACCGACAACCCTTCGGTTATCATCACAATAGAACTAAAAGGAAAGCGGAAAACAGTCAGTCACTACCTCGGTTGTTCGGGGACAGCGATACTCGAAGACCTAAGAAAGTTTGAAGAGGAAGTCGACGAGGTAGCAAATACAAACCGATGGACCTCTGAATTTGGTTGGGGGACCGGCTCCGTCGCCGACGTTTTACTAGACAAAGACGAGATAGCCAGCCTCACCACTGACAAGCAAATTGCGGTCAAGACTATAGCAGCCGACCCGGAAAACGACATCCTCACCTACGTATATACCGTCACCGGCGGTCGGATCATTGGTGCCGGAGCGAGTGTGAAATGGGATTTGACAGGTGTTCGCCCAGGCACTTACACGATCACGGCCGGAGTCGATGATGGATGCGGAGTGTGCGGCAGGACGATGACCAAAACGGTCGTTGTGAAATAGCATTTCTATACAGCGTGCGGCTTAAACGATGTTATTATTCGAATTGTATGATCTCGGTCAAAGGAAAAGTTAAAAATGGTGTCGTTCTTCCGCTGGAACCGGTAAAGGATTCTGATGAGGGACGCGTCGTGATGATAACTTTTATCGATGATGAATTATCGAACGAGAATGGCGGAGTTTCGCTCAAGAAGCTGATCGACGATTTCCAGGTCGATACCGGCATCGAAGACCTCGCCTCGCAGCACGATCATTACCTTTACGGCACGCCAAAAAAATAACCAATGGGCATGGCCTTTGTAGACACCGTCGCCTGGATCGCCCTTGCCAATACAAGAGACTCCTTGCACGCAAAAGCCCGTTCGATATTTGACCAACTATGGCAGAGCGATACAAGATTTCTAACTTCGGAGTTTGTGCTTGTTGAACTCGGAAACGCTCTTTCCGCTACCTCTCTAAGAACGCAAACAGCGCTGTTCATCAGATCGCTGAATCGAGCACCGTCTATCGAGATCATTCCGTCCAGCACCGGCTTGTTCAAACAAGGTCTGGAATTATTCGAAAGCCGATCCGACAAGGATTGGGGTTTGGTTGACTGTACGAGTTTCGTGATCATGAACGAGCGAAATGTTGATGTAGCATTTACGGAAGATCGTCACTTCACTCAGGCAGGATTCACTATCCTTTTGTGATTAAGAATTCTTCAATGAAGTTATCGAGTTTGAAAGAATGCCCTATGACGCCGAAGGAGTTCTTGAAAATAATAGTTGAGAACAAACTTGACTAGCTCCTTATCTACACTTGTCTCGTTCACCTTCCTCTTGATCTTCAAACCGCCCCTTGCAATTTTCCAATGATACTTTTGGCGAAGAGACGACGCGTAGAGTATGGGATTGGTCACCTATCCCGACCGGAATAGCGATCTGGTCATCAGTCATAAATATGAAAATTCAAATAGCAATTCTGACGATCGTCTTGGGGTTTGTTTTGTGTGTACCGCCGGCGATGGCTCAGCCGGCGGGGCGGAAGATGGATGCGGCGTTGCGAGGGGAAACGATCGACTCGATCGTTAAGCTTTTGAAGGAGCGGTACACGTATTCGGAGATCGCGGAGAAGATGGAAGCTGAACTGCGGAGGCGGCAGAAGAGTGGGGATTATGACACGATCGCCGACGGTGACGAGTTTGCGAAGAAGCTGACTGAACATTTGCGAGGTGTCTTTGACGACAAGCATATGCGCGTCTCTTACTCTGCCGCTCCGATCCCCGAGCGTTCGTCGGCCAGCGGCGAACCGACTGCGGAGGAAATAAAAAAGGCGCGCATCAATCTGGGCCGGGAGAATTTCGGTGTCGTAAAGCTCGAGATCTTAAAGGGAAACATCGGGCTAATGCAGATCAACTATTTCGCTCCGCTGGATTGGGTTCGTGATACGTATACAACGGCGTTCAGCTACCTCGCGAACACCGACGCACTGATCATCGACGCGCGTTGGAACAGGGGCAGTATGGACATTGAGACGATGCCGTTTTTTAGCGGCTACATCTTTGATAAGCCTGTGGAGTTTGGCGACATCTTTGTACGCGAACGGAACGAGACCAGAAAGCTGATGACCGCGGCCGACGTGCCGGGAAAGCGTTATGGGAACAAGCCGCTGTATGTTCTAACAAGCGGCCGAACAGCATCGGGAGCCGAGGCGTTCGTCTCTGTACTGCAGCGACACAAGCGTGCGACGATCATCGGCGAAACGACAAAAGGCGCGACGATGCCCGGCGGCACCGTTCGCGTCAACGAACATTTCACCATCTGGATCTCAACCGGACGAGCCTCATCGGGCACCGCCCAAAACGAAAACAAAGGCACCGCCCCAGACATCACCGTCCCTTCAGCCGACGCCCTTACCGAAGGCCATCGCCTCGCACTCGACAAGCTACTCCAAACGACAAACGATGAGGATCGAAAAAAGGAACTCCAAAAGATCCGCACGGAGATAGGCGTTAAATGAATTTCGTCTTCGCAGATTTCTGATCGATCGAAGTCGATGTAAGATGCTCGTCAATGCTCGATCAGATCTATGACATGCTTTCGTTTGCGGTGCCGTTGCGGATCATTGAGCGGCCGGAGGGGCTTGTTGTACGGGACTATCGGCCGACGTGGTTGATGGCGTGCGGGATCGGGATGGTTTTGTTTTTCCTGCCTGCGTTTGTGCTGATCGTTGTGAAGGCTCCGGGTGCGCTGGAATCGTTCGGGGTGTGGGCTCTGGCGTTGATCGCTCTCGGAGGTTTGATCCTCGCGCTGTCGCAGACGATCCGCGAGGTTTACTATTTCGATCTCGCGTCGGACGGTTATCGATTCGAGCGGCAATACGTCTATCGAAAAGAAGTGATCGAAGGCAGCTTAAGCCAGTTCACCGGTGCCCGCGTCAAGACCGAAACCTATGAACAGAGCGAGACCTATTTCGTCGTCCTGACGCAGGAGGGAATGTTCCTTACCGGCGTGACGGAACAGACGCTACGCGAAAACGTGCCCATTTTCAATTCGTTTTGGAACGAATCTGAGATCGCGAACGCAATGACGGCGGTGATTTCAACAGCCCGAAGCCGCCGGGAAAAGAAGCAACCTAATTAACTCCCGGGTCCCATTCGGTGCCGTCGATCATTCCGAGGAGTTGAAGGTCGCGGGCGCCGTCTTTATGAAAGGCTCGGATCATGGTTACGAGGCCGTCGGGAGTTTTCTTGATCCACTGCGTATCGTAGAAGTGGTACTCAAGATCGTCGGCGGCTTGTTCCGTCCACCTTATTCGAGCCATCTTGAAAGGCGTTGTTTGACCTCGTCGTGGGATACGACCTCGCCGGCATCAGCCTGCTTGATGCCCGCGTTCAATTTTGGCGATGACAAGGAGGCGCTCCATCGCATGCTCGATTTGAGCATCCTCCGGCAGCCTCCTGACAGCTTCTAAAACTTTCTCCTTCGTGGTCATAACCGAAATGTTAAGACGAGAACCGGCCCGTCGTGTTGCGAAAGTTAGACTCGCTAACCTTACAGTAAGCATGTTCAGATTATCATCGTGCAAATTCCCGGAAATCTTTCGCGAAAGATTCCTATGTATCTCTATCTGTGCTAAGGTCTTCAGAATCATGCGTAAGGAACTTGTCTAATTTAGCTGCTCGTCCATATTTCCGACCCGCTCTCGCGGGCTTGGGAATGTCTTTCGGTGCAGCATCTTGCACCGCAGGTTTTCATTTTATTTGAGGCTTTTTATATATGTCGTTTGACGGGCAAAATGCGCCGCAGACTGCGGCGGACAATTCTTTTTTATCAGTTTTGCGTGAAGCTCTCGTTGGTACGAGCCGCGATTTTACGTCCGGGCCGATCCTGCCGGCGCTCATTATTCTAGCGATACCGATGATCCTCGAGATGTCAATGGAAGCGCTGTTTGCGATCGTCGATACGTTCTTTGTTTCGCGATTGGGAGCAGCGTCGATAGCGGTCGTCGGGCTGACTGAGTCGATCCTCGCGTTGATCTATGCTGTCGGTATCGGACTGAGCATCGGGGCTACGGCTACGGTTGCGCGACGTGTGGGTGAGAAGGACCTGGACGGAGCCGCTCGGACGGCTACGCACGCGGTGTATCTCGGACTGCTGGTTTCCATTTTGATGGGTGCCGCCGGCGTCATCTTTGCTCCGAAGATACTAGGGCTGCTCCGCGCCGAACCTGAGGTCATCGCGCTCGGTACGCCGTTTATGCGGATCATGCTCGGCTCAAACGTGGTCATCGTTTTTCTGTTTCTGCTAAACGGAATTTTCCGCGGAGCAGGCGATGCGGCGATCGCATTTCGAGTGCTGCTGATCGCGAATGGCCTTAACATCCTTTTCTGTCCGATGTTCATTTTCGGCGTCGGGCCGTTTCCCGAACTCGGCGTGACAGGAGCCGCCGTCGCGACGGTTTGCGGCCGAGGTGCAGGTGTGATCTTTGCCGCGTGGGCATTGTTCGGCCGCAGGAATGGACGGCTGCACGTTGATCGGGAGCATTGGAAATTCGATCCGCAATTGCTGGTCAGCCTCGTACGTTTGTCGAGTACTGCCGTACTTCAATTCCTGATCGCTACGGCTAGTTGGAGCGGTTTGGTAACGATACTGGCGGGCTTCGGAACGGCGGCTCTCGCGGGCTATCAGATCGGGCTGCGAGTGATCTTGTTCGTACTGCTTCCCGCGGTCGGACTGGCGAATGCCGCGGCGACGCTGGTCGGGCAGAACCTCGGAGCAGGTCAGCCGGATCGTGCCGAGCGTTCGGTTTGGCTCGCCGGTGCGATCAACGCGGTTCTGCTCGGACTCGCGGGATTGTTCTTTGTCATTTTCCCGGACCTTGTGATCAGCATCTTCACGCACGATCCGGAGGTTGCGGCGATCGGACGTAACTGTTTGCGGATAGTCGGTTATGGCTACGCATTTTACGGTCTCGGGATGGTGATGGAAACATCATTCAACGGAGCGGGTGATACGTGGACGCCGACGTATCTGAACTTCATCGTCTTCTGGCTGTTCGAGATACCGCTGGCTTACATACTTGCGAACCATTTCAACTGGGGCCCGCAAGGCGTTTTCTGGGCGATCACATTAGCATTCTCACTGCTCGCTGTAAGTGCCGCATTGCTGTTTAAGCGAGGTAAGTGGAAATTGAAAACGGTCTAGCTCGGATCGTTACAGGATGCACAGGATAAACAGGATGGTTGAAAATACGATCCATAATCCTGTTCATCCTGTATATCCTGTTTGAATTGCCTGCTGTAGAATGTTGTCAGTGTCCTTCCCCGATCCCGCAAAACACGAATATCCAGAATGGGTCCTGATCGAGGACTACTTTTACTACGCACGCGATGTGGTTTCATTCGGCGATGAGCTGACGGTCGAGAATCTTCGAAAGGCTTATACACGCGGCATCTTTCCGTGGCATATGGAGGGCGTTCCGCTGCCGTGGTATTGCCCCGATCCGCGAGCGATCTTGCGATTCAAAGATCTGCATATTCCGAAGAGCCTGGAAAAGGAACAGAAGAAAACTCGCCACACTTTTACGATCGACCAAGCCTTCACGCGCGTCATCACCGAGTGCTCGCACGCCCCCCGGACCGGCCAGAAAGGCACGTGGATCACGCAGGATTTTGTTGACGCCTACGCGAAACTTCACGAGACGGGAATGGCTCACAGCGTCGAGGTTTGGGATACCGGAGGCGAGCTTGTCGGCGGCCTCTACGGCGTCGACGCAGACGGCGTATTCTGCGGCGAGTCTATGTTTCACAAAGCTCCGAACACATCGAAACTCGCGCTCCTTTACTTGATCGAGCACCTCAAATCCCGCGGCTCGACCTGGCTCGACGCCCAAGTAATGACCCCGCACATGCGCACCCTCGGTGCGAAAGAGATCTCTCGACGCGAGTTCCTTCGACGGCTGAAAGAGACGCAGGGGTTTGAGTTGAATCTTTTCGGAACAAAGATGCGAAAAGCTCCCGCTAAATAAGTTATGCCGCATCGCGAAAGAAGAAACATTTCCCCCGGCCTTCGCGTCGCGATTGTTTTGAAAGAGGACCAACGCACGGGTCGCGAAACGATCGGTACGGTGAAAGACCTGCTGACCAACTCGGCAGTCCATCCTCATGGAATAAAGGTTCGCTTAAATGACGGTCAGGTTGGCCGTGTCCAAAGGATCTTGGAAGACTAAAAGGTTGATTTTGCGCTTGGGACGCATCTATTCTATTGCAATGAGCAATCTGCTGGAACAAAGCTTAAAGCTCCCAATTCCCGAGCGTATCAAACTCGTCGAGGATATTTGGGACAGCATCGCCGACCAACAGTCTGCCGCCGACGTCGCTCTAACCCCTGAGCAAACTGCTGAACTTGAACGTCGGATCGAATACCATGAGCGGCACCCGAACGATACGGTTTGTTGGGAAACGGTTAGGGACGGGGCACTCGCTCGTCGATGATGTTGAATATCGAACTCAGCCCCGGGGCACAGATAGAATTTGACGAGGCCGCCGATTGGTACGGCGCCGAAGACCCTGACCTCAAAGCACGATTCATCGACGAGATCAACTCGACTCTGGGTCTCGTACAACACTCACCTTCATCATTTCCGGTCACGCATGGAACCGGCGTGCGTAGGACGGTCGTTCGAAGATTTCCATACCTAATACTGTTCACGGTTCAGGCAGAACGAATCCTCGTTTACTCAATATTCCACACCAGCCGAAATCCTATTGTGTGGAAAGGACGAGTTGGCTGACCACTAAATAGATTCGCGACGCGGACTCACTGAGATCATCAAAACGGCGGCGATCAGCGAGATGCATGCGCTGGTAACAAAAGCTGTTGGAGCGCCGAATTGGTTCCAGAGGAGGCCGAAAAGGAGTGATGCGGGGAAGACGGTGATGCCGTAGAAGAGGTTGTAGAAGCCGTAGGCAGTGCCGCGTTTTTCGTCGTCGACGAGGTCCGCGACGAAGGCCTTTTCGACGCCTTCGGTGAGGCCGAAATAGGCTCCGTAGATAACAAATAAAGCCCACGCCTGCCACGCCGAATCGACGAAGGCAAACGCTACGTACACGCCCGCGTAGATAAGCCAGCCGGTCACGATCATCGACCGCCGCCCGAGTTTATCCGAAAGATCCCCGCCGATCAGCGAGAAAAATACCTTGCTGAAATGCAGCACCATCCACAGAAGCGGCAGCATCGCGGGCTTGATACCCGACTGCTCGGCCCGCAACAAGAGAAACGCGTCGGTAGAGTTCGACAGCGTGAAGAGAGCGACGATAAAGAGCAGGCGTTTGAAGTTTCCGTCGAACTGCGAGAGCGAAAACTTGATCGGCATGCGCTCGATCTCCGTGCCGTTTCGCTCCTCTTCCTTGACGAAGAATACGATCACGAACAGGCCGATCGCGACCGGGATCGACGCGTAGAGAAAGACCTGCTGGTACTCGCGTGTCGTCGGATTTTGCGGGTCGGACGCGAGGTAAGAAAGCAGTAGGAATGCGATCACCGGGCCGACAACAGCTCCGAGGTGGTCAGCAGCACGGTTGAAGCCGAAAGCGAGGCCGCGATTTTCGGGCGGAACGCTTCCGGCAAGCAGAGCGTCTCGTGGAGCCCCGCGAATTCCCTTACCCACGCGGTCCGTCATTCGCACGACCAACACCTGCGGCCAGCTCGTTACAAATGCAAGCAGCGGCCGCACGATGGCGGCGAGCGAATATCCGAGGAAGACCGGCAGTTTTCGCTTGTCGAACTTATCGCTGAGATAGCCGGAAAAAAGTTTGAGAATGCTCGCGACAGATTCGGCAAAGCCTTCGATCAGGCCGATGGCGAAAGGCGTCGCACCGAGCGAGAGCGCGAGGAACGCGGGCAGCAGCGGATAAATAATGTCGCTCGATGCATCATTTAGAAACGCGACGAAACTTAGTGCGAAAACGGTCGGCGGAAGCGTCCGATATCGGGCGGCGAGCCCCGGCCGTTTGGTTTCGTCGTTCGTGGGCATTGTTTTGAGGTTAAGGAAAGCCTATCGCGGCTGCACTCTCTGCGGACGTCTTGGTTTTGACGAGGTGCCCGTGCCGAACCAATAGACGGCGATCCCACCGACAACGAATGTGAACAGCACCGTCACCACCATTGCCATCCGAAATGCCATCTTAACCGTCTTGCGAAGCAGCCGGAACATCACGTAGGCGGCGGCTACGAGAATAATGAACAGCCCGACACCCGCAACGATCGAAGTTGTTTGATCGGGTACCGGTACATCGAAAAGGATAAAACTCATTCGTTCCCACTCCTCGTTTGCTGCGCACGTTCGACGGCGGCGATGTCTTCTTCGGTCATTGACGTTTCTTCGACCGGCAAAGCATATTCTTCATCGACCCAGGCGCCGAAATCCAGCAGCTTGCACCTTTCAGAACAGAACGGACGAAATTCGTTGCCCTCGTAGGGAACACGCGTATCGCAGATCGGGCATTTGACCTCAAGCATATGTAAAGAATATCCGATGCACCGAGGCCGCGTAAAACTGTCCGGAGAAAGTAAGAATCTATTGAAATTAAAGCCCGCACCGTGCAATTATTACGGTAATTTCTCCGGATATTTCGGCATCGAACAATCCGGACTGATACATCGTAAGACGTGATATCGAGGTTTGAATTATGACCGATTACAAAGACCGTTTCGACAAGTGGCAGCGTGATGCGAAAGAGAAGTTTGGCGAGATCGACAAGCAGCTTGGCCTGAAGGATAAGATCGAAGAAGGCGCGCGGGTCGTGGCCGAGACGGCTCAGAAAGGTGCCGAGCGGATCAAGGTCGAAGCGGAAAAGACCGAGGTTGGGAAACAGGCCGTGAAGGCCGCCGAGCAAACGGTCAAGACCGCGAGCGAGACTGCGAAGAAAGCCTGGGACGCCAGCGAACCGGTTCGCGAAGCAGCCGAAGACGCTGCCGAAAAAACCACCGAAACCGCGAGTGATGTGCTCGGGGTAGCTGCAAAAAAAGCTGGAGAGTTTTTCGACGGTGCGAAGGAAACCGTAAGCTCGGGCGCTCGGACTTTTTCGGACGTATTCAACTTTGGCGCAAGCTGGTCGCGTACGTTCGATTCGACGGTCAAGTCGCTTTCGAAAGCGTCCGGCTGGATCCAGGAGAATCCGCTGCAGGCCGCCGCGACCGGTGCATCGATGGCGGTCGGAGCCGGGCTCGGCGTAGTGTTTACGGGGATCAGTTCGCACTGGCTGTTCAATTCCGCATTGCCTGCCTGGTCGGTGAAAAAACTCGGTGAGAGTTTTAACGATTACCTGAAATCGCAGGAAGAAAAGATCGCCGATGGACGGCTTGACCAGGCGAAGGCGGAACGAATTAAGTTCGAAGCCGACATCGCTCGCCGCATCGGAGCGCCGATGCTCGGCGCGTTTTCATTTGCGTCCGGCGCGGTGATGATGACGAACATCCTGAATCCGAAGGAAGTCACAGGCGCGCCGATAAGCTGGCTGCTCGGCGGCAATCCGCTGCTCGAAGGCGTGTGGTTCTTCGGCAACGGCCTTGTGTGTTTCAAGACAAGCTACGACTTTTTTATGATCGCACTGGATGGCGACAAGGATGTCGAAACAATTGTCCGCGAGGTAAAGGGAATGCTTCCGCAGTAGAACAGGCTTTCCAGCCTGTTCCGGTAACCAAGAGAAGCTATCTTGTTACAAGACCCCGTTACCGTTGAAACTTTGGATGTTTACCGCGACAGACTGGAAAGTCTGTCGTACTATACTTCTTGTATGTCCGCGATCACGAAACAACAGAAGATCTACTCGCTTGCTGAGTATTTGGATCTCGAAAGATCCTCCGACGAGAAGTTTGAGTTCTGGGATGGAAATGTCTGGTCGATGAGCGGTGCGACCTATCCCCACAATGTCATCGTCCGGAACTTGAACACCGAGATCGATATCCAGCTACGTGAAAAGGGCTGCAATGTTTTTCCATCCGACCTTCGGATCAAGGTTCCCGACTACGCGCCGTATCGATATCCCGATCTAACAGCCAATTGCGGCGAGCCAATAATCGAGAAGATCGGCGGCATCGATATGCTGGTGAATCCGGCATTGATCATTGAAGTCCTTTCGGATTCCACCGAGGCGTTCGACCGCGGGGACAAGTTCGGTTACTACAAATCGATCGAAAGTTTTACCGAGTATTTGCTTGTCGCCCAACACAGGCCGCACGTAACTCAGTTCATCAAGCACGGAGACGGGTTCTGGCTAAGCACGGAGTTTAACGACCTTTCGGACTCGGTAGAGATGCGGTCGGTTCCATGTGTACTTTCGCTTGCGTCGATCTATCGCGGCGTCGGATTTCCAGAGGCTAGTATTCCAGCCCGATCGGAAAGGGGAGAAAGCTCAGAATAAAGATCAGCAAAACGAGGATCGCTACGAGGCGCCGCTTATTATCGAGCGGCGTTTCGTCGTATGGACGTGGGTGTTTAATGCGCATCATTACGCCTAGCAGAATCGCGATCAGGAATCCGCTCGGGCTGCCAAAGAAGTAGAACCCGCTGATCGAGAGTATCGCCATTACGACGAACGCGATCCGGCCCGTCCAGCGATGAACGGTCTCGCCGAAGACCGCGTAGATCGCGTGGCCGCCATCGAGTTGGCCGGACGGTATGAGGTTCAACGCGGTGACCAATAACCCGACCCACGCAGCAAAATAGAAGGGATTTCCGATGCCCGCTTGCATCTGTATCCCGACGATCGACTCAATAAGCCGAACAAGCAGCGGCTTGGAAAACTGAATACCGAAATAGATGTTCTGCAGGAATTTGCTGGTGAAAAGGCCGACCATCAGCACAGGGATCAACGCGATAAATCCGGCTATCGGCCCGGCAACTCCAATATCGAAGACCGCCTTTCGCGATGGCATCGGCGACATTATCTTGATGAACGCTCCGAAGGTTCCCGCCGGCCCGACCATCGGCGGCGTCGGAATAAAGTAAGGCAGAGTTGCGTCGACGCGATAGATGCGGCACGCGATGTAATGGCCGAGTTCGTGTGAGAGCAATATGAAGAGCAGCGAGACCGAAAAGCAGAGGCCGTAGAAAAGAAGGCTCGGGTCAGCGGCGATCTTTTCGAAGACGCTCCCGATGAGAACGAAGTACTTAACCGGCAGTGAAAAGATGAAACTCGCAAGCTCGCCCCAACTCTGCGGATCGGCCTCGGGCAGCGTATCAACCTTGCCGAACGGAAAGAGCATTCCCGCAAAGGTCGCCGTGCAGAATGTTAGTAACAGAAAGAGCCCGTGGCGAAGGTAGG
>DAIOWA010000022.1:0-11828 GCA_036758705.1 Pyrinomonadaceae bacterium
AACTTGTAATGTTTTATCGAGCTTCTCATTGCAGGCTATTTTTCCGGATCAGGTTCATTATCAATTGGGCTTCTTGCGGCGTGCCGGTACTTCCCGGAGAAAAATACCAGGTATCGGTTCGACCCGCTTTCTTGGTCGTCATACTAAAGGTTGCGACATACACGCTGCCCGTAAAGTAGTTCTGCTCGGCTCGCAGACTCGTCGTTTCCCGGCCGTTGAACTGGAAAAATTTCTGATCCGATTCGACCGTCACGAATCCGGTGCCGACGTGCAGGATCTCGATGTGCGGCTGTCCCGACAAATGGTAGACAGGGAAGGCAAGGTCGCCGCCGCGGTCGATAGCTGACTGAGCGTACCTCTCTGCTTCGGCAAAGTTTCTTGTTATCAAGTGTGCCGAGCCGATCAGCGTGTACGCCTCAGGCCGCGACGCATCAACCGCGATCGCTTGATTTCCGATATTGATCACGTTGCGTGCGGCCGATCCGGCCTGTTCGATGTTCGTCGCCGAGCGGAGCCCGTTCAGTGCATCAAGGCCTCGATAGAAAAGCGCCTCGTAGCTCTCGGACTTCCGATCGATGGCTGGCGCCGCCGGACGCCCCCCGGTCGAGCCGCGCCCGGCATACCGATAGTTCTCGCCGACTGCATCAATGATCTGCTGGTTTGCACGCACGGCACGCAATTCGTTCTCGACTGCCGCGGTCAGCTCAAAGTCGACGCCCGATTCCTTTATCTGCTTAACCAGCACGGGCACAGCAAACTGTTTCGACTTCACGGCTCGCACCAGGCGAACTTTTGTCACCGGAGAACCGGTATAATTCTGTGCGGCTGCGCTGACAGCCAGGATGATCGCGGCCAGCGTCGTGAATATGATTCGGGCTTTTCGTCTCATCGTCATCTCCTAAAAGTCTCAGCAGTCTCCGGTCAACGCACATCTGACATCGGGCTGCGATGAACGCTTCGTTGTTGACCGCTTAGTTGTCGGTCTTTTGGTCGTCGGCTTGGGCTCGTCCCGCACAACGGTCGCCGGAGTTGGTTCGGGAAGCGGGGTAGCGGTAGGCACCGTATTTATCATTGTCGGCGTCGACGTCGGCGCAGGGGTCGGCTGGGTTCGTTCGGGCACGGGTTCCGGCGTCGAGACTGCGACACTGCCGGGTTTTTGCGATCCGTTCGCGTTCGTATTCGAATTCGCCGCGGCCGCGGGAGCCGTTGAACCGAGGGTGAAGATCAAAACGGGAATGATAAACAGCCCAAACAGAACCACTGCCGCAGCCGACCCGGCGATCGTATAGTGAACCCACGTAAGCTTTGAGAAAAAGGACGCAGCCGTTTCGTCTGATCCAGTAAACTGAACCGCATCCGCCGACCCGAGCCGCGTCTCTTTCATTGCTTGCGGAGCAGCCGAAACAGAATCTTGCGGCGCGAACCGCGTTTCCTTCAACGGTGCATCTCCGGTATTCGCGGGCGGCGAGGCAGTCTGCGGCGGCGTCGAAACATGGATCGCGGTAGCGGTTCGAGCACCGGGATCGGTCGTTCGCCGCAATGTTCCGTTCTCGGCATAGCCGATCGCGACGACAGCGTCGCGGAATTCACCGGCCGTTTGAAACCGCAGATCCGGATCTTTCTGGATCGACCTTACGATCACTTCCTCGATTGCCTGGGGAATATTCGGATTTATCGAACGCGGCAGCGGCGGCATCATTTCCGTCTGCATTTTCATCAGCTCGAACTCGTTATCCGTGTCGAACGGCGTTCTTCCGGTGAGCACCTCATACAGCATCATCCCGAGAGCGTATGTATCCGAACGAGCGTCGGTATCGAGTCCCTTCACCTGCTCCGGTGCCATATATTCGAGCGTGCCGATCACGTGTCCCGCCCGCGTCATCCGGTTCGAACCCAGCAGCCTCGCGATGCCGAAGTCGAGCACCTTCAGCGTGCCGTTGTCGGTCAGGATCATATTGCCCGGCTTGATGTCGCGGTGGATGATGCCGAATTCGTGCGCGTGATTGATGCCGTCGAGGATCTGGCAAAACACCGGCATCACCTCGCTCGCATCCATCGCTCCGCGGCGTGCAATGATGTCGTCAAGGCAGCGGCCGCGGACGTATTCGAGCACCATAAAAAGCTCTTCGCCCTGACGGAACATCGAGTACAGCGTGGCTATATTCGGATGATGAAGCTTGGCGAGCGTCACCGCTTCTTTGCGGAAGCGCTCTACGATCGCGGTCTGGCTGGCGAGTTCAGGCTTTAACGCCTTGACCGCGACTTCGCGGTCGAGCATCGTGTCGATGCCCTTGTACACCGCTCCCATCCCGCCCTCGCCGAGCTTTTCGACTATCTTGTAATTGCCGATGACGCGCCCGATCATTGTGCTATACCTCAACCTGCCTTGTGATCGGGATCCTTCTCACCATTCGTCCGGCATCTCCGGCATCGGCGGCGCGGACGATACCAACGGTGATGTTGTCGTTCCCGCCGCGAGCCTTTGCAAATTCAACGAGCCTTTCGCATGAATCGTGAATGTCTCTGCCGCCGAGCCAGATCGCACGGATCTCGTCGTCGGTCGCCATATCGCTAAGCCCGTCCGAACAAAGCAGAAATTCGTCGGCCGGCTCGACCTGGAACGGCCCGAACGTCTCGACCTCGACCGAAGCCTGCGTCCCGACAGCCCGGAGGATCACGTTCTTGTCCTCGTGCGACTGAGCTTCCTCCGGTGTGATGATCCCGAGTTTTACCATTTCCATTACTTGCGAATGATCCGTCGTCATTCGCACCATAAGTTCGCCTCGAAGGCGGTACATCCGGCTGTCTCCGACGTGAGCGACATAGCCGAAGTTCTGCTGTATCGCGAGGGCGACGACGGTTGTACCCATTCCGAGATACCTGGTGTCGGCAACCGACGAGTCAAAGATCTCGCCGCTCGCGCGTTCGATCGCCGAGGTGAGCGCGACGTCCGGCTGACTCGCCGTGTCGTCGTAAAAATAGCGGCTGATCAGTTCCACCGCCATCGAACTCGCGATCTCGCCCGAGCTGTGTCCGCCCATTCCATCGGCGACTATCGTCAGGCTTCCGCGTTCGGGCCGGTCTTCGGCAACGAACGGGTGAACGTGCAGGCCGTTATCTTCGTTGTTCGTCCTGACGCAGCCTGGGTCCGTCATTACCGCTGCCGTGACCGTAAGTTCCGGCGATCTAAACTCTCTGGTTGGTTGCATTACTCTCACCTGATTTTCCTGAGTGTAAATGTGAAAACTTTGCGTCGCGTCGTGATCTCGATCGTCTCCGAGTAGTCCTGATAGCCCTGACGACGGAGCATTATATTTACAAATTCGTTCTCGTTTCCTTCGATCTCGACCGGAGTGTTCCCGATCAATTGCCCGTCGCGATAAACCTCGGCGACTCCTTCGGTCAGTTCGATCAACGCCTTCGGACGCGGATCTGAAACGCCGGACGGACTTCCGGACTGTGTTGATAGCCCGCCGTGGTTGCTGGCGTTTTTTCCAAGATTGGCCAGCTTCGGCGTAGACGGCTTGGCATTTGTATTCGCGACTAGGTCGGAACCGCTCATTGCCCAAAGACCGATCACGACCGCTGAAAGCAGGACGGCAGCAACGCCCCCACCGATGACGGCCAGTTTCCAAACACTGTAGCCCGGGTTGCTCGAGCCGCTCGCTGAATCCGGATCGAGCGTTCGCGTTCCCGAAAGGAGATTCCGTATCCCCGTTGCGTGGTCCTGCGGTGCCGCCGGATGTTGGCGTCGCCGCAGGGCGGCGCCGATGTCTGCGAGGATCGCATCCACCGACTGATACCGCTGCCGCACATCCGCCGTCAGACACCTATCAACGATCTTCGCGACCTCACTCGAGACTGCCGGATTGAGTTTTTGAACACTCTCGAATCGTCCATTGCTGATCTGCCCGTGCAGTTCCGCGAGCGTCGATCCGGGGAACGGAGCCGCTCCGGTCAGCATTTCGTAGAACAAAACTCCTAACGCCCAGATGTCCGTTAGTTGCGAGGCTGGCTGGCCCATCAACTGTTCGGGAGCAAGATAATTGGGCGTTCCGACGATCCCGCCGACGCGTGTCAACCCGTCGCTCGCAGCATCTTTCGCGATACCAAAGTCCAGCAGCTTCACCGTTCCCTTTGATGAGAGTTTGATATTTTGCGGCTTGATGTCGCGATGGACGATATTGTTCTCGTGAATGAACTTCACCGCCTCGCAGATCGACTTGAAAGTGACCAGAGCATCTTCAACCGCGAAGTATCTCCGACCGATCAAAGCGTCGAGCGTCTCGCCGTCGACATACTCCATCACGATGAAAAATTCATCGCGGCCGGCCGATTCCTGAAAATCAAAGAGCGTTGCAATGTTCGGATGATGCAGGCTCGACTGCACTCTTGCTTCGTTGAAGAAGCGTTCCTTGAATGTCGATCCGTCGGCCGGATTCGATAAGACCTTGATCGCGGCGGGCCGGTCTATCTTTCTATGTACTCCGTGATAGACCGAACCCATTCCGCCGGCCCCGAGGAAGCCGACGATACGGTAATCGCCGATCATTTCACCTATTTGAAGCCGACGCGACATAGTGGTCTCCGATGGTCGGGCGATGATTTGAACACCGCCCGAGTCTCGAACCGGTCTCTTGCTACTTGGGAGCGCCTCCCGGGAAGAGCTGCAGCCCGTACTTGATCGGCACCGCGTAGCCGACGATATTTCCCGCCGCAACGCCGCTGCCGAGGTAGTGAAGGCCGATCACGCGTCCCTGCATATCAAAAACCGGGCCGCCGCTGTTTCCACCGTAGGTAAGGCTTCCGGGATATCTGATCGAATCGCCCGTGTCCGACCTGCGAATATTCTGCATATCGTTCGGATCACTGTTCTTGACGATGTTTCCGACGCTCGTTACCGAGGTTGTCGGGTCCGGGATCTCAGTAAACTTCGTTTCCGAATCCTTCGGATTCTGCGACGCGATCGGAGCATAAACTCGCGGTGCCGAGCCCGGATATCCCATGATCACAAGCCCGTCGCCCTTCTGAAGCGTCTCGCCGGCATCGTAAAGCTCGACCTTAGGCTACGTGCCGGGAACCGAGATCTTCAACATTCCGACGTCGTGCCTCGGCGAATCCTGGATCTTCGTCGCTTCGATCGGTGTGTCAGATCCTTTGAGCATCACGGTGATTTTCTGTGTAGCGTCAAACTCGCCCTGATACTGAGCCCGCGATGAAGCTTTGTGATTCTCGGGGATCCAATCGGTCGGCGGATCGACGCCTGCTCCCAGGATCTGAAGATCAGGGGTTAGCAGAATGCCTTTCGGATAGTTCTGCGGAAATCCGTATTCCGATTTCCACGGCGATGTGCAGTGCTTGTTCGTCAGGATAAAGCCGTCGGTGGTGACGATGAATCCTGAACACGTTCCGCTTCCGTATCCGATCGGCTGCGAAAGATCATTTTCCTTGTCGGTCAGCATCGGTTCGACGCCGCGGTCGGTCTTGAAATAGATCGGGATCGCATTGCCGCCGTTCGGAATTATCGGGCCCTTTCCAAAATTCTTGCCCAGGTCTTTTGAGAGAACCTCGAGACTGTTCGGATAGAATTGATGATAGATCTGAGCCTTCGTGTCCTTATTGATCAATCGCCAGCTGAGCTGAAGGTAGACAACCGCATTTTCGTTTTTGGTCGAGATCTCTGCGGCCGAGAATCCGCTTTGATCCATCTTGTCTTTGAGCTGTGCGGTCTTGTCTTCCAGTTGCTGCGACTTGTTGGCGATCTCGGTCTGCATCGCCGCCTGCTGGCGCGAACTGTACCAATATCCGCCCGCGATCACCGCTCCGAAAAGGATCAGTACGAGCACGGCCGCGACGGCTCCGATCGCACCATACTTGCGTCCCTGCTGCTTCTTCGTCTCGGCAACCGAACTTCCGATCATCCGCTCGACCGTAGCCTTGCCGACGCTTGCTTTGCCGCCCGCCGCCGCAGCGGTAACGACCGACGTTGAATCGGCGATCCTTGTCGCCTGCGTCGAACTTGTCGCCACATCCGCGATCCGGGTAGCCTTTGTCGCACCCGCCGGACGAGGCTCGACCTCGAATGTGAATTCCGGGCCGCCGGTGCCGAGCTGGACGTGATCGCCCGGATTCAGCTTGCGCTGCTCCGATATTCTTACGCCGTTCAGATACGTACCGTTACGGCTGCCCGTATCTTCGATCGTAAACTCATCGCCGCTATGGACGATCTTCGCGTGCTGCCGGCCGACCAGGTCATCGCGGTCGGCATCGTACTGCACTGTCGATCCGGTCTCGCGGCCAAGTATCAGCTCGCTGTAATGATTTAGGGGAAATTCCTCGACCTGATTCGCCTTCGAACCGGTCGTGTGTTTGATGACCATGCGTTCCATAACTTTTTCTCTCCTCGAACTAGGGTGATTTGGGTGACTTCAAGACCTCCATCGTCGCCCGGGATCATTGGGCAGCTTAGAACGCATGCTTTCCCGGTCGGTCGCGAAATAATGATCTCTAACCAATAAAGCGAAAGAATCGATCGCCGAACGCCAAAATTATTTGGAGGAAATAAATCGGACATAGAAACGAGTTCACGGCACCGATTTCCGTTTCGTCCCAAAGTGATATTATTTGGAGGAAAATAAATCGGAAGTAGAAACGAGTTCACGGCACCCATTTCCGTTTCGTCCCAAAGTGATTGATTACAAGGAATAAGTTGGTTTATACTCGCGTTCATCACCCGCTAACGACCCAAAAGCATAAAGAAGGAAGGTTGAAAATCATATGAAGCGTTCACTGTTATTGGTGACTCTTATCCTGCTCGGAATTCATTCGGCGGCGGCCCAGGTGCTCCGCGGATCGATCGACGGAACGGTCCGGGATCCGCAGGATCAGGTTGTGCCGAACGTCAGAATATCGGTGAAGAATGCCGGTACGGGCAGCACAATCACCGTGACATCGACCGATGACGGGACTTTCACCGCCCCCGAACTTCAGCCCGGGACCTACTTGGTGACCGCCGAGCTTCAAGGATTCAAGACCTCATTTGTCGAAGGGATCGTAGTTCAGGTCGCGTCCGTCACGAGCATTAACATTCGTCTGGAACTCGGTACCGTCAGCGAGCAGGTCACGGTTTCGGCGGATGATGTGCAGGCGACCATCAACACAACGAATCCCGAGGTAGGCGAGGTCGTGGACCGCCAGCGGATCCTCGAACTCCCGCTCGACGGGCGCAATCCGTTCGAACTGACGGCACTGCAGGCGGGTGTCAGCACAAAATCCAGCGCCGACGGCGACGTGAGTAAGTTTTCGATCAACGGAAACCGAACGGTGGCGAACAATCTCACCGTCGATGGTATCGACGCGAGCGATAACTTCCTGAAGACTCCGGCCAACATCACGCTTTCAGTAGTACCGGTGAGCGTCGAGAGCATCGGTGAATTCCGGGTGATCACATCGTTGCCCTCTGCCGAGTTTGGACGCGGCACCGCACAGATCAACGCTGTTACCGCTTCGGGAACGAACCAGTTCCGCGGGTCGATCTTCGAATATCATCGCAATACCGCCTTCAACGCCAACAACACCTTCAACAATACGTCCGGACTCGCCCGCGAGCCGCTCATTCGCAACCAGTTCGGCGGCCGTCTCGGCGGCCCGATCATCAAAGACCGGACGCACTTCTTCGCGTCGTATGAAGGCAAACGCGAATCCCGCGGGTTTTCGCGCAACCGGGTTGTCTACACACAAGACGCCCTGAACGGCATTTTCCGGTATATCAAAGGACTGCCGACGACGCCGGAGAATGCGGCAAACGCGACCATAACCGCACCGGCCGGCACCTCCAACACAACCGGAACTTGTCGTGCCACCGCAGGAAGCGGAAGAGTTGTGATCCCCGTCGGCGCTATCTGCGTCCAGAATGTTCTCGCCATCGGCAACCGTAACGGCCAGCCGATCGATCCGACGATCCGCGACTTTATGTCGATAATGCCGCTGCCGAATAACTTCGAGGTCGGTGACGGCCTCAACACCGGCGGGTATCGGTTTAATTCGATGGTATCGCTCCCGACCGATCAGTTTTCGGCCCGACTGGATCATCGCTTCAACAGCAAGCATTCGTTTGAAGGCACCTTTAATTACGGCGACATCTTCTACGACGGCGACTACATCAATAGCGGTGAGCCTATTTTCGACGGCGGTAATCGCCGCACCAGAACGACTATCGGCCGCGGTGCTCAGGGAACGCTTCGCTCAGCCTTTACTTCAAATCTTATAAACGAGTTTCGCGTGGGTGCTCAGTTCTCTTCGCTTACGTTCGGGAACACCGCTGATTTTTCGCGCGGCTACCAGTTCGATCTTGGAACCATAGACGATCCCGAGGTCGATTTTGAAGGCTCGGGCAGAGACCTTCGCGTGCTCCAGTTCACGGATAACCTGACTTGGATCAAGGGAAATCACACGTTCAAAACAGGCGTCACTCTGCGGAACCCATGGGCTCGCCGCTACACGCGCAGCGGTACTCTTCCGAGCCTGGAATTCGGTACGGGCAACACTACGGGATTCAGTCAGTCTAACCAGTTTGCCGGCAGTACTTCAGACGATTACGTAACCGCCCGCGAACTTGCGAACACTCTCACCGGGGCAATAAGCAGCATTACTCAGATCTTCAACGTGGTCGATGCCGATACACTCGAGGTGATACCGCTCGCACCCGAGGTAAGGACGTATTCCAATTGGGAAACTAACCTGTACTTTCAGGATTCCTGGAGAGTTACGCCCAGGCTATCGCTGAACCTCGGCCTGCGATACGAGCTGAATACATCTCCGCGTGAGACGAACAATCTGGGCCTGATTCCTGTTAACGGCTCCGCCGGGCTCTACGGAGTCTCGGGCGACGGCAACGTGTTCCAACCCGGCGTTCTCACGGGCGAACGGACATATCTTGACCGTCCGGCGGATGGAAAGCTTTTCAATACCGACTATGACAATTTCGCTCCTGTCGCCGGCTTTGCGTGGAGCCCGTTCAAGAACATCAATCTTGCGATCCGCGGCGGATACCGCATCAGTTATTTTCAAGGATCCTTCAATACGATCGACGGAACGCTCGACGACAACGAAGGGCTCATCCTTACCGTCGAGCGAACGCAGTCGAGCGGTTACCTTCGCGACGGTTTCGCCCCTATCCCGACACCGACCGCGAGCCTTCCGGCCCTGCAGACAATTCAAACAGCTTCGACGGTTGATGTCCGTGCATTTGATGAAGATATTAAAACGCCGTATATACACGATTTCAATTTCGGTGTGCAGTACGAGATATTCAAAAACACGTCGCTCGAAGTCAGATATGTCGGCAACCGCGGACGCAAACTTTATCGCGGTTACGACGTCAACGAAGTAAACATCTTCGCTGTGGACCCGAGAACCGGCCAATCGATATTGGATGCGTTTAAGATTGCGCAGAATAATCTCGCGGCCTCCCGCCTCGCCGATGCGGGCGATAATTTCGGCTATAACGCAGCTGTTCCGGGAAGTCTCCCGAACCCTCTCTTCGACGTTTTCTTCGGCGGCGTTCCATCCGAATACACAAACAGCAGCTACGTCACCCGCATCGATCAGAACGCCGCGGGCGAATTCGCTGACTATTTCTCGCGTGTTCGAGGTGCAATAACCGGCCACGCCGGACGGGGCTGGCCTTTCTTCGAAGCAGTTGCCCGCGGCGACCTTCCTATCAACTTCATCCGTGCAAATCCCGACGTACGCGGTGCACAGCTCTTTACGAATGGCTCGACCTCCGCCTACGATTCGCTGCAGATCGAAGTGACCCGCCGCCTCAGGAGCGGCCTGCGATTCCAGGGAAGCTACGTCTTCGCGAAAGGCCTGTCCGATTTCACCGGATCGACGGGCGACACTAATTCGTTTCTCACCGTTCGTGATATGCACCGCGAGTACGTGCAGTACACCAACTCGCATCAGTTCCTCGCCAACACGATCTATCAGCTTCCGTTCGGCCGTGGACGCTCGTATTGGAACGGCGGCGGATGGGCGAGCCATCTGATCAGCGGTTGGCAGATCGGCACGATCTTTAAATACACGTCGGGCGATCCACTCAGCATAACGTCGGGCCGCGGAACATATAACCGCAACGACCGTTCGGCATCGAACACGGTCGACGTGAATCTGACTCGGCCGGAGATCCAGGCGATCGCCGGTATCCGAAGCACGTCATCGGGTGTGTTCTATTTCGATCCGAATCTGGCACCGGGCAGCACGAGCGACCCCTCCAGCGTGATCTTCCGAAATCCGCAGGCGGGAACGATCGGCTCGCTCGGACTCTCATCGGTCATCGGCCCGCGGTTTATCAACGTTGATTTCAGCACGATCAAGAAGACGCGGATCACCGAGACAATGAACGTCGAATTCCGGGCTGAAATATTCAACCTGTTCAACAACACGAACTACGACAATCCCGAGCTCGACGTTAACAGTCCGAATTTCGGTCGCATCATTAGCATCGTCGGCCGGCCGCGTCTTATGCAGTTCGCCATTCGGTTAAACTTCTAGTTGTACACGAGCTACGCTTTGACCCGCTTATGTTCCGCTTTTTCTTCTTGCTCATCTTGTTCTGTGGTGAAGAAAGACCTGAACCACAGAATAAGATGAAGACACTAAGGCAGCGGACGTTATCAAAATGAACCGAAACCTCACGCTTCTTGTCGCGATCGTTCTCTTCGCGACCTACCTCGCGGCCGGACAGGATCAGATCAAGCGCCGCTCCGGTGATCTCAACGATCTCGTCGCAAAGGCTTCGAAAGCTCTTGTCCGGCGCGATTCCGACGGCTTTCGCGTTCCTACGGATGGACAACTCAAGGCGTGGCACTTTATTACGAAAAGCATCTTCGACGGGCGGCCGGACGAGGCACGAAAGATGATCGAGCAGCTTTCGTTTCCTTACGAGATCACGCTTTTTCACGACGACGTTGCGAAACGGGAATATATTGTTCTCGAAGAGAAAGTGCCGCTGCAGGCGGGCTGGGGCTTCTACGTATTCGACACAACGGCGACGAATGATCTTGCGATCGAGGTTCCGCACACGGTATTCGACAGCAACACCGAGTTTCAAGGCGTCGACGCATTCCGCCAAACTCAGGCACGCGCGTTCCTGATGGCCGGTGCCCATCGCCGTGCGAACAAGCAAATTTCGCCGTGCACACAACCGCGATCCGCCGCCGAAGATTCGCAATATCCGGTTTCGGATGTCGCACACTCCGCCGCGACGCCCTTCCACGCCGTTCACGAAGCACTCGTAACTGTGAAACCAAATACCGTTGCTGTCCAACTTCACGGAATGACGGAACGCGATATCTGCCCTAACGCATTCGTCAGCACCGGCACCAAAAGCGTCACCACAAACTCAAAGCGGCTGATGTCGTGCCTTGAAAAGAGCGGCGTCGAATCGGGTCTTTATGATGGCAATACTTCGTGTCCGCTCATTGCCACCAGCAACGCGCAGGGCCGCTTCAGCAACGGCGAGCGAAAGGATCCATGCGGAACATCGGCAAAGAACTCGCCCGAGCCCGGACTCTTCATCCACATCGAACAGGAGCCGAAGATCCGGCGCGACAAAGCCTCATGGCAGCCCGTGATCGACGCTTTGAAGTGCGCGTTTCCAGCCAATGGAACCGCGTCCGCCAAACCCGCTTCGGGCAGCTTCGCCTATAAGAGTGAAGGGAACCCGGATGTCGAGGTTTTCTTTCACGGCCCGGCGAAGGTCGATAACAAAACACGCCTGCTGATCGTAATGGCAGGCCGCCAGCGTAATGCCGAAGAGTATCTTG